>CBFGVD010000319.1:0-4625 GCA_965651965.1 uncultured Verrucomicrobiaceae bacterium
CGGTCCCGCTTCGTCGAGATGCCAGAGATGGAGGGTATGCTCATCCGTCTTATAGGGGGCGACGGTGGACGCCGCGGCCGGCAGGAGTGCCGCAAACCACATCGCGAAAACCGCCGCCTCTGGCCATTGAAAGCGCATCCTCCGGCAAGGGAACCGGCACCGCGGCACCAATGCAAGCCCGCGGCCACGGACGGGGCCGGCGGGGGGCCGGACAGGCGGGACGCTAGGACTGCCGGTCCGCGGACATGAAGATCCCCCGCCAAACCGACCGTCTCACGCTCGCCCGGGAAACCTTTACCTTCCGTTGCGGGATTCCCCCTTCCTTTGCCAGCAGTTCCAACGTCTCCGCGCCGATGAGCGCGGGGAGCACGGATGCCGCCCGGAGGCGGCGGGACCTGAGGCGCTTGGCGTAGCGGCGGCCGGATTCCAGCCAGAGTTCCGCCTGCGAGAGCCAGAAGGGATAGGCGGCGGCGAGTGCCGCGGGATCGCGGGGATCGGCCACGGGCAGATAGCAACGCCCGTTGGCCAGATCTTCCGGGAGGTCGCGGAGGATATTCACCAGCTGCAAGCCCATCCCGTAGCGGATGCCCAGGTCATCCAGCTCTTCCGGCTTGGAACGGGAGAACTTGTCCCCTAGCGCCAGCAGGCCGATCCGCGTCCAAAAAGATCCGACGCAACCCGCCACCCGGTAGCAATAATCCTCCAGTTCCTCCTCCGTGCGCAGGGCCGCCGGTGCCGCGCGGGTCGCTTCGTCGAAACGCACCAGGTCGAGGCGCTGCCCGCCGATGATCGTGGCCACCACGTTCCGCACCGCATCCGCCTGGAGCACGTCCAGCGCGGCCAGGGCCTCCAGCACTTCGTCCAGACGCTCCAGCAGCACGCGCTCGGCTTCGTTCTTCTGCCGCGGGATGAAGCGTTTCATCCCCTCCCGGCGGCGCGCGGAATCCTTCCCGACCAGCTCCGCGGCGAAGGAATCCAGCAGCTCCAGCCGGTCGTCCGCGGGAACCTCCGCGGTGTCCGCGATCGTATCGCTGGCGCGGGCGAGCAGGTAGCCCGTGCCGGTCGCCGGCCGCATCTCTCCCGGCAACAGGCGCAGGCTCAGGTAAAACGAGCGGGAGACGCTCTTGAGGACTTGCAGGTCGATCTTCGGCACCGCCGCGAGCGAGACCCAGCGGGGCCGGGGGAGCAAGCGCGAAGTCTCTTCCCCTCCCCGGGGCCGGCCACGTGGCGGCAGCCGCGCGCCGCGGTGTATCAGACCGCGGCTTCTTCCCCCGGTTCCTCTTCCTCTTCGCGGACGAAGGGCCTGCGGTACCACGCCCAGGCGTTCTTGAGCAGCCCCAGGAATTCCTCGAGCACCAGATAGGAAGCGGGCACCAGATAGAGCGTGATCCCGGTGGCGAAAAGCAGCCCGAAGCCGAGCGAAACCGCCATCGGCACCAGCATCTGGTTCTGCAGGGAGTCGTCCAGGATCAGCGGCAGCAGGCCGGCGAAGGTCGTCAGCGAGGTCAGCAGGATCGGCCGGAAACGCCGCGCGCCGGATTCCACCACCGCCTGGAAGAGCTTCACTCCCTCCGTACGGCGCTGGTTGATGAAATCCACCAGCACGATCGAGTCGTTCACCACCACCCCGGCCAGCGCGAGGATCCCGAAAATCGACAGGAAGGAGGGCGTGATGTCCCGGATCATGTGCCCGGCCAGCGCCCCGATCACCCCGAAGGGGATGGCCAGCATCACGATGAAGGGCTGCGTCATCGACTTGAACGGCACCGCCAGCAACCCGTAGAGGGCGACGAAAAGGCCGATGGAAATGTAAATCGTGCGCTGCGTCGTTTCCTCGTGCTCCGCCACGTAGCCGTCGAAACGCCAGCCATACTCCGGGTGCGGGTTGAGGATCGCATCCAGCCGCGGGGTGATGTCCTTGGCGATCGAGACCACGTTCACCGTCTCGTCCACCGGCCGCGCGCGGACCTCGATGACCTGGGCCCCGTCGATGCGCCGGATATCGGACCGCGCCGGGACGAATGTCGCATCCGCCACGCTGTGGAAGGGGGCGTGGCCGCCATCCGGCGTGAGGATGCGCAGCTTGTCCAGGGTGTGGAGGGACTGCCGCTGGTCCAGGGGCAGGCGGACCATCACGCGGATGTCATCCCGCCCGCGCTGGACGCGCTGCGCCTGATCGCCGAAGAACGCGCTGCGGATCTGGCGGGCGAGTTCCGCCTGGGTCAGGCCCAGCGCGGTGCCTTCCGGCTTCAGGGTCACGTGCACCTCGTTCTGGCCGCGACCCACGTCCGCGGAGGCATCCGCGATGCCGGAGTAGGACTCCAGCAGCGCCTCCATCTCTTCGGCCAGATTGTCCCGCAGTTCGGAGGCATCCCCGCGCAGTTCGATCTCGATTGCCTCCAGGTCGTCCCCGCCGCCGCGGAAGCCGCCCCCGCGGTCGCTGAAGATGGAAAAGGACTGCGCTTCGGGGATCTCGCCGACGAGTTCCTTCCAGCGCTTCGCGATCTCGGAGTTCTTCGGTCCGGGATCGCTGCGCAGGCCGGGATCGGTCACGGACATCACGATGAAGCCCTGCCGCGGGTCCACCCCGCCGCCGCCGCTCCAGCCGCCGGTGCTGGTAAGCACGTCCTCGATCAGGGATTTCCCGGTCCCGGGATCGGTGAAGTCCTTCCGCAGTTGCTCCACCGCGGCCTCGATCCGCTTCACCCTTTCATCGGTCGCCTCCAGCGGGGTATCCCGCGGCATGCGCACCTCCGCGATGATGCGGTTCTTGTCGATGGAGGGCATGTTCGTGAAGCCCAGCCGCCCGCTCATGAAAATCGCCATGCTGATCATCCCCAATGCGAGGAAGCAGGCGATCGTGGCATAGCGGTGCGTAACAGCGAATTTCAGGGACGGCTGGAACACCTTTCCCACGAAACTCTCCAACCCGTCGGCCACGGATTTCTGAAAGCGCGAGACCGCGTTGAATTTCTTCCGTCCGACCTTCACCTGTCTCAGGTGGCAAGGCAGCGCGAGCTTGGATTCGATCAGGGAGGCGATCAGCACCGCCGCCACCACGGGCGGGATCTGGCGGGTGAAATTCCCGTAGAAACCCTCGAAAAACATCAGGGGGATGAAGGCCACGATCGTCGTCAGCGCGCCGAAGGTCACGGGCACGGCGATCTCCTTCGTCCCGACCACCGCTGCTTCCAGCGGGTCCATGCCCTCGCGCAGCTTCGTATAGACGTTCTCGGAAGTCACGATCGCGTCGTCCACCACGATGCCGATGACGATGATGAAGCCGAAAATCGTCATCACGTTGGCACTCAGGCCGAACCAGGGCATCGCGATCAGGCCGCCGGCGAAAGAAACGGGGATTCCCAGCGCCACCCAGAAGGCGATGGAGGGCCGGAGGAAAAGCCCGAGCACCACCATCACCAGGATGCCGCCCTGGGCCAGGCTGGTGAGCAGGGTGCCAAGCCGCCCTTCTAATTCCAGCGAGCTGTCATCCCAGATGTGCAGCTCGATCCCCTCCGGGAATTTCGAGCGCTGGTCCGCGGCGTAAGCCTTCACTTTCGCGGCGATGTCCAGGGCGTTCTCGTTATGCAGCCGCAGGGCCTCCACCAGCAGCGCGGGCTTGCCGTTGAAACGCAGCAGTTTCTTGTTTTCCTCGAAGCCGTCCCCCACCGTCGCCACGTCCCGCAGCAGCACCTCGGCCCCGTTCTCGTTCCTCACGACGATGTTCTCGAACTGGGTCTTATCGTAGGCCTGTCCTTTCGAGCGGATGGTGATATTGCCCTCGTCCGTCTGGATCTGGCCGGCGGGCAAGTCCACGGAAGAGCGCCGGACCGCCTCCGAGAGTTCGGAAAAGCCCAGCCCGTAATCGCGCAGGCGGGCGAGATTCGCCTCGATGGCGATCTCCTGCCGGGTCTCGCCCTGGACCGAGGCCTGGGAAATCCCGGGCATGTCGATGAGATCGTCCCGGATGCGGCGGGCGGCCTTCACGAGATCGGCCACGTCCATATCGCCCGTCACGGCGATCTTGATGACATCGAACCACTTGGCGGTATCCGGGATCTCCAGGCGCGGCGGCTCGATCTCCTGGGGGAAGGTGCTGATGCCATCCACCCGGGTCTGGATTTCATCCAGCATTTCCCGCGTATCCACGCCGTCCTGGGCGATCACGCGGACCTCCCCGTTGCCCGCGGACACCCGCGAATAGATTTCCTTCACCCCCGGCAGCCCCTCCAGCGAACGCTCGATGGGAATGACGACCCCGCGTTCCACATCCTCCGGGCTGCCGCCCCGGTATTCCACGTTCACCCGCACTTCGCGGAATTCGATGCTCGGCTGGACTTCCAGCGGGATCTTTTCGATGGCCGTCCAGATTCCGAACAAGAGAATCCCGAACATGACGAAATTCGCCGCGATAGTGTTGCGCGCAAACCAGCGGATCATGGGGCGGCTGTCTTAGGAAAGAGGGTGCGGGGCGTCGAGCACCGGATTCCGACGGGTAATCCGGGTTCCGCATGAGGACGCGAACGAGGGATTATTCCGGATTTCCGTCCGGGGGAAGAAATGCAGGTCGAGCCTTTTGCCATTCATGCCGGTCCCCCCTCCCCGCTACCGGATGCTCCCGGCAT
>CBFGVD010000320.1:0-4621 GCA_965651965.1 uncultured Verrucomicrobiaceae bacterium
TATTTATTGAGAAAAATCAAGGGTTCCAGCGCATCTCATTAGGATGCCTTAAATTTTATCTTCTGTCCGGCCCCGGATGTGCTAGGAAAGAGGATAGGATGAGTAGCTGGCTCCCCTCCTCCCGCGACCGTTTCACCCCGGCGGATTTTTCCTTCCTGAGCGCCGTGCTTTCGCCCGGAGGCGAACAGCGGCACTTGTGGACCCTATGGGAAGATCCTGAAGCGCTGCGGGAGATGCTCGACTTGAAGGACGTCCTGAGGGCCTTGATCGACAGTCCCGCCGCCCTGGGGGTCTCCCCTGCATTTTACTTCTATGTGCTGGTGCGCCATTCCTTCCTGGAAGCGGGGATCAGCGATCCCGGCATGGCGGACTACGTGGCCGGCGTGATGGTCCAGAGGCTGGCCAGCGATACGGGAGATCCCCTGCGCAGCCTCCCCGCCGGGCTCACGCACGCAGCCGATTTCGTCGCGATCCTGGAATCCGCCCACGGCCGGATGCGCTTCCACCTGCAACTGGAAGCCGGCAACCAGTTCCTGGTGCTCACGGGACTTTTCCCGGGATTCCTGATCCGGCGCTGCCAGCGGCGGGGTGCCCCGGGCGTCGAATTCTACGAGGACTTCGCCCGGCGGGCATACCGGGATGCGGCGGACAACCGCTCCGCTCCGCAGGACGCTCCACGGCGGCTTTTCGGCGAGCTGGCGGAAACCCTGCCTTCCGCCCGGCTGTCGCTGAACAAGCTGGCGGAGGAATTCGTGTTCCTGGGCGAATGATAATCGGTTAATCCGGAGGTATGGAAATCCGCGCGCTTGAAACCCAGGCACCCTTCACCACCAAGGACGGCTCGACCATCCGCAGCATCCTCGATCTTTCCAACGCCCCGGTGAAAAAACAGAGCCTGGCCGAGGCAAGCGTGCCCGCCGGCGGCACAACCCAGCGCCACCGGCACGGGGAGAGCGAAGAATTCTACTTCATCCTGGAAGGTTCGGGGCGGATGGAGATCGACGGAGAAACGCGCGAGGTCGGTCCGGGGGACGCCATCCTGATCCCGCCGGGAGCCTGGCACCGGATCGAAGCCGCGAAGTGCCTCAGGTTCCTCTGCTGCTGCGCGCCGCCTTACCGGCACGAAGATACCTTCTTCGAATAATCTCCTTATGGCTTGAGGAAAGCCGCGATCACGCGGGTGACCGGATCATCCGGCTTGCCGCAATCGGCATTGATGGTGGCGTGGGTCTTGTCCACTGCCACCACCTTCGCGCTGCCGCCCTTTGCCCGCAAGGCACCGGCCAGCAACGCCGCTTGACGCCGGGAGTCCTGGCGGCGGGCGACATGGAGAATCAGGAAGGGCGGGGGCCGCGCGGAGACGCGGTACGCGGGAGAGGCATCCCGTTGTTGCGCGGGGTCTTCCGTGAAGGCATGGCGGTACATCTTTTTCATCACGCCGCCTTCGCGCAGGGCACCGTATTGCCGCGGGATATCGTAGCCCGCGCCATCCAGCAGCACCACGCCGCGGATGCCGGAGGGATCCGCCCCCGCCGCCTTGAGCCGCGGGGCGTCCACCGCCGCCAGGGCGGCGAGATGCGCGCCCGCGGAATGCCCGAGCAGGTAAATGCGCCGCGGGTCGCCGCCGTACTTGGCCGCGTGCTTTTGCATCCAGGCAATGGCCGTGCGGACATCCCCGACCTGTCCCGGATGCTTCACGGCGGGAGCCAGCCGGTAATTCACCGAGGCGACGATGTATCCCCCGCCAAGGAGCCAGGAGGTCTTCGGTTCGATGAACCGGGAGTTCGCCTTGTCCCCCGTCGTCCATCCGCCGCCGTGGATCAGGATGAAGACGGGCCTTGCAGGCGGGCCCTTCACCTCCGGCAGATAGAGATCCAGAGTCTGCAAGGGACGGCTCAGCTTCCCGGCATACGGAAGATCCCGCAGGATTTCCGCATTCGCGAGCGCGACCGTAGCCAATAGCAGGAAGAGGATCTTCATTCCGATGGGAAAAACCCCGGGTTCTTCCAAGGGTCGCGCGCTTGCCCGCGGCACGGGGCTCCCTTAGACCGGACGCGTGGAAACAAAGCGACCCACTTTCATTCCCAAGTCCTGGGATCTCCCGGAATCCATCCGCCGCCGCCTTGGCGATGCGGCCGGCCGCCAGCGCCTGATGGACGAGGACGGCCACCTGCTGCTGATCCTGCACCAGGCACCGGAACCGGAGGACAATGAGATCCGCAAGCCGGTGCTGCTGTGGAACCAGCCGGGGGGCGAGTGGAGAAGCTACCCGGAGGGAGGAGGGCTGGCGGCCCTGGACGCCCATATCGAAACCTACCGCAAGAACATCCACGCGCTGGACGAAGCGGTGGAAGCCGCCAACACGCCGCGGCAGTACTTCGAGGTGATGAAGCACGTGATCCCCCTGCTCCGCGCCACGCGGAACCTGCTGGCGGTAATGCAGGAAGCGCGCGAGGCGAGGCCGGACGAGCGCCGCCTGATCAACTCCCGCGACCGCGCGGTGGAGCTGGAGCGGGCGATCGACCTGGTGGCGGAAGACACGAAGGCGGGCATGGAATTCTCCCTGGCCGAGAATACCGAAGAGCAATCCCGCTTCGCCCACGAGGCGGCGGTCGAAGCCCGGAAACTGAACCGTCTGGCCGCCTTCTTCTTTCCGCTGGCCACCTTGGTCGCGGTTTTCGGCATGAATCCTCCGGCGGAAGTCATCCGAATTCCGGGCTTCTGGCTGGTGATCCTCTCGGGCATCGCCGCCGGCCTGGTCTTCCGGATGCTCCCGGCGGGGAAGAAGTGAAAGCTCAGGGCCGCCGCATGTTCATGCGCGCGAAAAATCGGGCTGGCAGGCGGATCAGGAACGCGCCCGCTGCCGCGCCGCCCAGAGGAAAAAGGCGGCGATCACCACGGCCACGAAAGGAAGCTGCCAGAGCAGCGCGGCGCGGAAAGCATCCTCGCCCGCCGTTTCCCGCATGCGGGCGAGCAGGAGGGAAAAGCCGAGCGAGAAGCCGCCGTAGCCGAGATTGAAGGCGAGGCCGCGGACACTGAGGAGGGTGGCCCTTTCCCCGGAATCCGCCGAGGCATGCAAATGACGCCCCACCGTGAAGCCCACGAGCCCGAGCAGGGTCATGAGCAGCATGGCGGGCAGCAGGCCGAACCAACGCCACGCCGGCGCGAGGAGCGCCAGCGAAACAACCGCGAGCACCCCGGCAATCCCGAGCACTCCCAGCGCGGAAAAGCGGGTATTCAAACGCCGGGCGATCCCGGGAACGAAATATCCCAGGATACCGCCCGCGGCTCCGATCAGGCCGAAGGACCACTCCGGATAAGCGATCAAACGGTAGTACTCGCTGGTCACCGTGGCGAAATTCCGCGCGACGGAATCGATCAAGAGGCCGCCGATGATGATCACTGCGATACTGCGGGTGGTAAAAGCCTTCTTCGCGGTGCGCAGTGTAAGGCGGAAGGCGGAGGCACATCGCTCCGCCGCGTGGCCAGGAGCGTGCGGGGTTTCCTCCAGGCGCAGGGTGATCGCCACACATGCGAAAGCCTGGATAAGCACCACGGCGACGGGCAGCCGGTGCGCGAGATCGGTCGGAATGTGGAGCCCGATCCCGGCCAGCCAGCGGGGATCGTAGAGCAGGCCGCCCAAGGCCATGGTGACCAGGAATCCGGCGGCCCGCCAGCGCATGGCCGCGGAGAGCACCTCGTCCCAGGCGCTTTCCCGGCCCTCCGCCGGCAGGGAGTCATAGGCGATCGCCTCGTCCGCCCCGCTCGCGGCGGCCTCGGATGCTCCGGAAAGCACGCGGTTCAGGATGCACAGGCCGAAGAGGAGGGCTCCGCCGTCCTTCGGAGCCAGCAGCAGGATCACCATCTCGCAGACCATCAGCAGGGCGGAAAAAACGAGGAGCTTCTTCCGTCCCAGGGTATCCGCCAGGGCTCCGGAAGGCACCTCCAGCGTGAAGATGGCGAGCGCCCACATCAGGTTCAGGAAGACGAAGCGGTCCAGCGTGAGGCCGAGGTCGGTGAAGAATACGGCGAGCACCGGGTAGTAGGCCCGTGCATTGTAGAGGACGGTGAAGAACACGTACAACCGCGCGTTCCGATGGGCGAAAGGACCGGTGCGGCTGAGGACGGCGGACACGCGCAAGCTGTGGTGCAGGGCGGGGCCGCTGGCAAAGGGGAAAATTTACCCTGCCTTGACGGACGCCGCGCGCGGACCGGGCTAGGAAAGGGATGTCATGAAAACGAAGATTCCCTTCATCGCCCCATCTTTCATCGCCGCCGTGCTCGCGCCCGCCCTTCATGGAAAAGGTCCCGCGGAGGCCCCGCCGCCTGCTGACCCGCCGCGGGAAAAGATCCAGATCGCCCTGCTGCTGGACACCTCCAACAGCATGGACGGCCTGATCGACCAGGCGAGAACCCAACTGTGGAAAGTGGTGAACACTTTCACGGAAGCGAAGCGCGGCGGACAAACGCCCTTCGTGGAAGTTGCCCTCTACGAATACGGCAACAACGGCCTGCACATCGGCAACCACTGGATCCGTCAGGTGGAACCGCTGACCCGGGATCTCGATGAAATCAGCAAGGAGCTTTTCGCCTTCCGCACCTACGGCGGCGACGAATACTG
>CBFGVD010000321.1:0-4610 GCA_965651965.1 uncultured Verrucomicrobiaceae bacterium
GGGGACCGGTCTTCCCCACGGGGCCGGGGGGATTTCCTCCGGCGATCGATGTTGGACGTGCGGAGCGCGATGCTTCATCTTCCCGCCGTGCCGCCGAAAGACCACGAAACGAAGCTGGGCCTGGTGCTCGTCCGGAATCCCACCGTCGATGACATTCCCGCGATCCTGGCCCTGCACCGCCGCTGCTTCCCGCAGCCGAACGATGCGGGCGGGCCGTGGAACGAGAAGCACCTGCGCTCCCACCTCCACGTCTTCCCGGAGGGGCAGCTCCTGGCGGAAAAGGACGGGAAGATCCTGGGCGTCGCCTCTTCCCTGATCGTCACCCTCGGGCGGAACCCCCTCCGCAAGCACACCTACGACGGCATCACCGACGACGGCTACTTCTACAACCACGACCCGCAGGGAGACACGCTCTACGGGGCGGATGTGTATGTGGACCCGGATGCGCGGAAGCTCGGCGTGGGAGCCGCGCTTTATGCCGCCCGGCGGGATCTCTGCCGCCGCCTGAATCTCCGCCGCATCCTGGCCGGGGCGCGGCTCTGGCACTATGGCGAGCATGCCGCCCGCCTGACGCCGGAAGAGTATGTCTGGCAGGTGCAGGACGGGAAAATTTCGGATCCCGTGCTCGGCTTCCAGATCAAGCAGGGCTTCGCCGTGCGCGGAATCATGCCGAACTATCTGCACGACCAGCGCTCCCGGGACCACGCGGCGCTGATCGAGTGGATCAACCCCGAATTCCAGGCGAAGGACGAGTTCGGCAACAAGGTGCGCGTGGCATGCGTGCAATACCAGATGCGGAAGGTGGCGGACTTCGACGACTTCGCGAACCAGGTCCGCTACTTCGTGGAGACGGCAGGGGAGGATTACGGTGCGGAATTCGTCGTTTTCCCGGAATTCCTGACGGTCCAGCTTCTCAGCGCCCTGCCGCCGCTCGGCTCCCGGGAAGGTATCCGCAAGCTCTCCGAATACACGCCGCAGTTCATCGGCCTCATGAGCCGCCTCGCGCGGGAGCAGGGCCTGTATTTGATCGCGGGCTCGCACCCGGTGCCGCAGCCGGACGGGCGGCTGGAGAATACCTCCATGATCTTCAAGCCGGACGGTACCCACGTCTCCCAGCCGAAGCTGCATATCACCCCCTCCGAGAAAACCTGGTGGGGGATCTCCGGCGGGGATTCGTTGATCGTGCTGCAAACGCCGAAAGCGAAGATCGGCGTGCTGATCTGCTATGATGTGGAATTCCCGGAAGCCGCCCGCTACCTCGCGGACCGCGGCGTGGAAATCCTTTTCGTGCCCTATTGCACGGACAACCGGCAGGGTTACTTGCGGGTCAGCCTTTGCTCCGCTGCCCGCGCGATCGAGAACCAGATCTACGTGGCCACCGCAGGAGTGGTGGGGAATCTGCCGGACGTGCCCGCCATGGACATCCATTACGGCCGCGCCGCGGTTTTCTCGCCCAGCGATTTCGAGTTCGCGCGCGACGGCATCCAGGCGGAGGCGGATCCGAACGTGGAGACGATGCTCGTGACCGATCTCGATATTTCCGATCTCTACCGTTCCCGCCTGAACGGCAGCGTGACCCCCGTGACCGACCGGCGGACGGATCTCTTCGAGTTCCATAACAAGCTCGCGAACGAGATCATCGCGCCCGGCGTGCAGGAAGGCCACCTCTGACAGGAGCCATGCGGGATCCCCGGGAGTTCAGTTTCCTCCGCTCCCGGGTCACCTGGTTCGGAATCGCGGGGCTGGTCTTCCTGCTCTGGGCCTGGGTGGATTCGATGGGCCATAGTTCTCGCGTGACCCGCGGACACTGGCTCTTCGGCCACGAGGCTGGGAGCATTTCTCTCTCCAAGTGGCACCATCCGACACCGGTATGGATCTGGATCCGTGCCCGGTTCGATCACGATTCGGCATTCCCCGGTTTTCTCGTGGATGCCGGTCCCGACGGCCTCAACCGTCTTTCGATCCCCTACTGGATGCTCGTGGCGGCTTATCTGCTCTTCTGGTTTGCCGCCCTATTCTATCGCTGGAGAATACATCGTAGGGCCATGAGATTGCCATATGAAGCGGAGGCTCCGTGAATTCGTATTCCGGCTCTCCATCCTTCTTGACCGCTTCACTTATTCCTCCATCAGATGCCATGGATGAAAAAAGCCCTATATCCCGTTTTCATGGCGGTCCTTGTTACCGCGGCGGTTCTTGCCGCGGCTCCCGGCGACCGGGATCCCTTCGATCCGAACCCTGCTCCGGAGCCCGAGGCGCAGGCGCGGCAACTGAGGAACCAGGTGCAGAATTTCCCTCAGCAGGTCCGGGTCCAGGTGGAATTCATCGAGATGCCTCATGAACTCCTGACGGAGCTGCTCTATCGCAGCGATCCGCCGAGCGCCGATGCCGGGACCTTGCGCGATGTCGTCCAGGCGCGGGTGAAAAAGGGCGATGCCACGATTCTGGAAACCCTGGTCGTCACCGCACGCAGCGGCGAAAAGGCATCGGTGGAGTCTGTCTCCGAATTCATCTATCCGACCGAATACGAAAAGGGGTCCGTACCGAATTCGGTCTCCCTTTCCATCGGCGGCGATTCGCAACCGATGGATGGGGAAGCCGCGGCGGGCGGGCTGGAGCTGGGCAAGCTCGCCACCCCGCCGTTGCCGACGAGTTTCGAGACCCGGAACCTCGGGGCCACGCTGGAGGTCGAACCGACGCTAGGCATGAACGGCGATATCATCGATCTCCGCTTTGCCCCGTCCTACGTGTGGCACACCGGCAACACGTATTTCATGGAGGAGAAGGACCGCCTCGGCAACGTGACAAAAGTGCAGATGCCGGTGATCTACACCATCCGCACCACCACGGCGCTGACGCTGCGCGACAGCCAGTACCAGATGCCCTGCGTGCTGACCCCGAAGAACGGCCAGGGCAAGGGCGACGCCACCCGCAAGATCATGCTCTTCGTGAAATGCGACGTGCTGACGGTGAAGTGATCACCACCAGGCCCAGCCGTGGCGGTTCCAGAAGGCCTGCAAATCGCCTTCGTCGCCTTTGAAGACATTCCGTTCCATCGGGTGCGCCATGTCGCCGAAGTAGCGGGGGCTGGCCCACGCGCCGGTGTTGTAGTGCTTCGGTGTCGAGCGGCCGTTCTGCCAGATCACGCCGCCGTATTGCCACATCGCCCACTCGTCCCAGATGCCGTATTTCTCCATCAGCCCGTCCGGAGTGAGCGGGCGGCTGGAAAAGATCCTCCGCTCCGTGCCCGCGGGGCTGTAGAGGGCGATCCAGTAGGGAGAGCGCCGGATCACGGACTTCTGCGCCGGTGCGGCATTGCTCAGGCTGGCACGCAGCTTGTCGCTGTTTTCCAGGTAAGTCACGGGCGTCACTCCGGTGCGTTGCTCCACGCGGCGGATGAATTTCACCAGGCGGTCCGGGGTCGAAGCCGTGTCGAAATCCCCGACCAGCAGGATCTTGCGTTGCGAAACACCCTGTCCCCGCGCGATGGCGCGCACCCGGTCCACGAAGGAATCGGCCTGGTAGGCCGGGTCCTGGTCCATGGTCACGAAGTGGTAGGCACCCAGCAGCATGCCCTGGCGGTCCGCGGATTTCAGGAAGGCGGGAAACTTGTCATCGAGCAGGGGACCCTTCGCCGAGCGGGCGATGAGGCCCTTCGCGCCGTTCCGGGTCAGTGCGGAGAGATCGTGCTCGGAGTAGCCGGAGCCCCCGCGCTGGCGCTCCTTCGGGTCCCAGCCGGAGACATTCAGCACGGCTGGCGAATCTGTCACGCTGGTGCCGCCGAAGCCTCCCCCGCAGGCGGCGAGAAGCAGGGGAAATGCGAGGTAAACAGGGGTTTTCATCGCCGCAGCGAACCAATCCCCGCCCCGCCTGTCGAGAACCGGGTCCCGGGCGACGGCACAAGGGCCGCTCGACAAGGACGGGATGCGGCCCTAGCTTCCGCGCCGATATGAAATTGCATCTTACTCCCGGCGTCCTGGCTTTCGGCCTCGCCACCCTGATTCCGGCGGCCGCCCAGAACGAAGGCGCCGCGGAGAAGCCCGCGGAAAAACCCGCCGAAGAGGCACCTGCGGCCCCGGTCGATCCGGCCAAGGTGAAGACCGATTCTTCCTACGCCCTCGGCTTCAAGACCGGCGGCGAATTCGGCCAGCAGTACGGCCGCTTCGGCATTTCCGCGGCAGACCTGGATAGCGATTCCTTCCTGAAGGGCTTCATGATCGGGCTGAAGGGCGACAAGCCGGAGATCCCCGAGGAAAACCTGCGTGCCGCGATGGGTGCCCTGGGCGATCTCCTGCAGGCGCGCGAGAAGGAGAACGCGGACAAGAATCTGGCCGCGGGCGAGAAGTTCCTGGAGGAAAACGGCAAGCGCGAGGGCGTGGTAACCACCGCGAGCGGCCTCCAATACGAGGTCGTGGAGCCCGGCGGCGACAAGAAATACGCCGCGCCGAAAGAAGGCGAGCCGGCCAAGCAATTCATGGTGAACTACAAGGGCACCTTGATCGACGGCACGGAGTTCGACGCTTCCCCGGAAGGCGAACCGGTGGCGATGACCCTGCAGGTCATCGACGGCTGGAAGGAAGCCCTCACCACCATGCCGGTGGGAGCCAAAT
>CBFGVD010000322.1:0-4599 GCA_965651965.1 uncultured Verrucomicrobiaceae bacterium
ATTTCCACTTCGGCCCGATCGCGAAGTGCCTGCCGACCTACGCCTACAACATCCCGCGCCCGCAATTCGACGATACCCTGCGCGCGCGAGCGGAGGAGTTGGGCGCGAAGTTCGTCACCCATCGTGCCACGGTGGAAAAGGGCGGAGGAGACCGTGAGCTCCGGCTTTCGGCGGAATCGCTGTCCGCTGCCGGCCTCGCGGAACATCCCCGCTTTCTGATCGATGCGACCGGACGCGCCCGCCTTTTCGCCCGCACCCTGGGTATCGGCGCGAAAAGCGGGGAGCGCAGCGATGTCGCCTACTTCGCGCATTTCGAGGACTTCGGCCACGACTTCCCGCCGCAGGGGCAGGTCGTCATCAGCATCCTCGAGCACGGCTGGAGCTGGCGCATTCCCCTGCCCGGCCGCCTTTCCGTCGGCATCGTGGTCCACAAGGACGCGGCGAAGACTTACGGCGACACGCCCGAGGAACGGCTCGATCACGCCTTGCGCACCGAACCCCTGCTGCGCGATCATGCGAAAGGCGCGCGGCGGGTCACGCCGGTCATGACCTACACGAATTACCAGCTCGTTTCCGAGCGCGGGCACGGCCCCGGCTGGGCCGCCTGCGGGGATTCCTTCGGGTTCGTGGACCCCATGCTCTCTCCCGGTCTCTTCATGGCGCTGGAGTCCGCCCGTCTTTTCGAGGACCATGTTTTCGCGAAAGGCCCCGGCGTGCTCGGCCGGCCGGAGGAAATGGCCGCGGGCTTCGCCGCCGCCGAAGCCGAGCTCCACGACTGGCACGAGAGCTGGCGCGAATTGATCCGGCATTTCTACGACGGCGGCATCTTCGCCCTCTACGAGACCGGCACGAAATTCTCCGCCCGCTTCAAGGGCTGGCCGGGCATCGGCTTCATGGAAAGGCACATGACCAAGCACATCGCCTCCATGGCCTCCGGCGCCTTCACCCGGCGGAAATACAGCCGCGGCCTGGTGCGCTTCATGCGCCAGTACATGCTTCGCGATTGCCGCCCGCCGGAAGATTACGCCGTACTGCCGCTCGAAAGGTAAGGGTCGGACGCCCCGGCCGACCGCGCGCGGTCCCCGGTGGCGCGCCTTGCCCTAACTTCAGGACAAGCGGGGGCGCTTTTCCCGGGATTCACGCCATCTTGATACAGGCGAAAATCGCCGCCGAAACCACCAGGCCCAGGGCCGCCCCGCCGAACACGACATCCGCGGTCGTCGTCCTCGGCCGGTGCGGCGAAGACGACTTCGGGAAGACGAAGGCGGCATAAGCCATCCCCGCGAGCAATCCCCCGAGGTGCGCCGCATTGTCGATGAAATGCCGGAAGACGAAGCCGATCAGCCCGGTCAAAACGACGCCCGCTAGCAACCTGCGGCGCGAGCTTTCCGGCACCAACCGCCGGTGGAGCGTCTCGAATACCAGCAGGAAGCCGAGCAGGCCCATCAGGCCGCCGGAGGCACCCACGGACGACTTGAGCGGGGTAAAGCGGGCGGAAGCCTCTCCCCCGATCCATGCGGATATCAGGAAAACCAGCGCCAGATGAGGCCAGCGGGCGAAGGTTTCCACCCGCTTGCCGAGGTAAGCCAGGGCGGAGGCATTCATCAGCCAGTGGAGCCAATGGCCATGCAGAAAGGGCGCGGTGAAAAGCCGCCACCAATCGAAGAGCACCCCTTTCGTAAGGCCCGCATTCGCGGTGGTCTCCATGCCGCCCTTCCCATCCAGACCGCCGAGATTCAGGATGATTTTCACCAGCGTGCCCGGCAGGGAACCCGCGGCCGGCCCCTGCCTCGCATGAAAAGCCAGGACCTCCACCGCAACCTGCACCAGTCCCGCCACCGCGAGCAATCCCAGCAGAAGCCGCGTGACCGGAGCCTCCTGGACCGAAAGCCAGGTCTCGAACCTTAGCGCCGGGGCATCCGCCGCCATCTCCCCGGCGGCCCATTTGCGTGCCCGTTTCAGGCGCTTGCCGCCCTGATACCAGGGTAGAAACCCCAGGATGAGGAAAAGCAGGGCCGAAAGGCCCACCGTGCCGCTCGCCAGGATCCGCTCGATCCGGAAGCCGTTCAGGTAGAGCAGCAGCACGAAGGCGAGGCCGAAGATCATCATCTGCCGCTTCCCTTCTTCGATCTCCCACTCCGCCCAGCGGATTCTCGCGGTCTTCAGCGCCGGGTGCAGATCCGGGATTTCTTCCGGCAGCACCAGCCCCGGAGCCTCCGGCGTCCATACCAGATCCACCCGTGCCGAACGATCCGCGCGGATCGCTTCGGCCAGCTCCCCGAAGCTCCCGCACTCGTAGCGGCGGCCTTTCCGATCCACCCAGCCCCAGCCGGGCCCGGCCTCCGGGAAGGCGTCTTCACGCGCCCATGCGGGGAGCTCGGCATCGGGGATCATCTTGCCATGCACTCAAGCCGGAGTCTCCCCCGCGTCCAAGAGCAAATCGAAGCACTCTATCAGGACAAGGAAAGGGCGCGGGGCAAAATCAGCCGCGCGCCCGGAAATCCTGGGGAAAAGCCCGCTCAGGGGTTCTCCGCCGGCTGCTCTTCGCCCGCGGGCGGGGTTTGCTCGGCAGGCTCCGGCTCGCCTTCGGCGGGTGCCGGGGCTGCCTCCGGGGTGGCCGCGCCCTCACCGCCCTCGGCGGGTGCCGCCTCGGGTTTCGGCTCGTCCGGCGTCTGTTCCGCGGGTGCGGGCATGCCTTCCGGTTCCGCCGGGGTTTCCGCGGGCGGGGTCGCCGCCTCGGGCTCCAGCGGCTTCTCGCCGGCTTGCTCCGCCTCTTCGGCGATGGACGCTGGCTGCTGCTCCTCCGCCACGACCGGGGCTTCCTCCGCCTTCGCATCCGCGACCAGCGTGGGACCGCCGGAGCTCCTCTTCTGGATCAGGATGGAAAGCGTGAGCGTGATCACGAAGAAAAGCGTCGCAAGGTAAACGGTCGCCTTCTGCAGCACGTTCGTGGTCCGGGCACCGAAGAGCTGATCCGTCGCCCCGGAGCCGAAGGCCGCGCCCAGGCCCTCGTTCTTCGGCCGCTGCATCAGGATGATCAGGCTCATCAGGAGGCAGACGATCAAGAAAACGGCGAGCAGCAGGTTGATGCTGATCGAGAGCCAATCGATGGCGGAGACAATCATGGGGGGCGCACTATATGGGGCGCTCCCCCCTTGTAAAGAGGGGTTTTAGGGGTGGGAAACCCGCCTGCGCGGCTTCGCGGGGATGACGGAACTTCGCCCTTGGCAGCCGCCGGAGCCGGTCCAAGCTGGCCCCACGATGATCGCACGGCTGCGCGGGATGGTGCTGGAGGCGTACCCAAATCGCCTCGTGGTGGATGCAGGAGGGGTCGGCTACGAGGTCCACGTGCCCCTTTCCACCTTCGACCGGCTCCACCCCTCGGAAGGCGCGGCGGTGGACCTGCGGACCCACCTGCATGTCCGCGAGACCGCGCACACCCTCTACGGCTTCGCCACGGAAGAGGAGCGGGACCTTTTCCTGCTGCTGATCGACCGCGTGAGCGGGATCGGCCCGGCGATCGCCATGGCGGTGCTCAGCGGCATGCCCGCGGGCCGTTTCAAGGCATGCGTGGCGAGCGGGGAAATCGGGGAACTTTCCAAAATCAAGGGCCTCGGGAAAAAAACCGCCGAACGCATCGTGCTGGAACTCAAGGACAAGGTCGGGGTGGCCGATACCTGGCAGGAGGTCGCCAGCGGCCAGATGGCACCGGCCACGGCGGATGCGGAACTGGCGCTCATGGCCCTGGGTTACAAGCAGGTCGAGGCCCGGAAAGCGATCCGCAAGGTCATGGACGGGCACCCCGACGCCGGGGTGGAAGAACTTGTTCGCGGCGCACTCCGCTCCCTGCAATGAGCCTGACCCTGGACCAGATCACGGCCGCGATGCCGGAGGGCGGGCTCTTCGACGGCGGCTGGCGCTACTCGCCGGAGCCCCTGAAGCTGACGAAAGCGGAAGCCCGCTTCCTGGCCACCCTGGGCCACCCGCTGGCCCAATTCCAGCAAGCCTGCGACGATCTTTACCGGCGCAGCGCCGCGGGCAAGCTGCCCGGCTGGATGGCGGAAACCCTGGACACGGGAAAACCGGCCTGGCTCGTCGGCCTGCAACGCGAGCCGGGCTCCCGCGGCGTCATCCCCCGGGTGATCCGCCCGGACCTGATGCTCGCGGAGGGCGGCTTCGCGCTCACGGAGCTCGACTCGGTGCCCGGCGGCATCGGCATCACCGCCTGGCTTTCGCGGCTCTACGCCGGGGCCGGCTTCCCCGTGCTCGGCGGGCGGGACGGCATGATTTCCGGTTTCTCCTCCGTCCTGCCGGAAGGCGGGGCGATCCTGCTTTCCGAGGAATCCGCCGATTACCGCCGCGAAATGGAGTGGCTCGCCCGCGAAACGGGAGGCGGGCGGACGGTCGAGGCGGCGGAGGAATACGAGCCGGACGGCCGCGCCCTGTACCGTTTCTTCGAGTGGTTCGACTGGGAGTCGATCCCCGCCGCCCGCCGGCTCGCCGAAATGTCCGCAGGGGGGGAAATCTCCCTCACCCCGCCCGCAAAGCCCCATCTGGAAGACAAGCTCTGGCTGGCGATGCTCTGGACCCCGGCGCTCA
>CBFGVD010000323.1:0-4598 GCA_965651965.1 uncultured Verrucomicrobiaceae bacterium
ATCCGTGCTGGCGCTTGCGGGTGCGCTTGGAAGGCTGGAAGGTGCGTTTCATGGCGGTATCGGGAAAATGACAGTTCGGACTTCCGCGGCGGAACGCTCGTTCCGGCCCGGGCGGGCGCGCACTCTAGGGGGCCGGATCGCCTTGTCAATGCACCAAATTCCCCGCACCCCGGAATTTTTTCAAAGTTGCCGGGGAAAATTCGTGCCGCCCCCATGCTGCCATGCCACCCTCCCCGTGTCATGAAAGGTTCCGCCGCGAGCGACATCGCCGTCGCCAACCGCCCCAAGGTCGAGCCGGCGACCATCGAGGATCTGCCGGCCCTGACCGATCTCGTCGTGGAACTTTTCTCGTTTTCGGACGACTTCACCCCGGATCACGACGCCCAGGAGCGCGGCATCGCCCTGATTTTGGAGCAGCCCAGCCGCGGCCGCATTTTCGTGGTCCGGAACGAGACCCGGATCATCGGCATGGTGAACCTGCTTTTCACCATTTCCACCGCCATGGGCGGCTTCGTGATCCTGATGGAAGATGTGATCGTCCACCCTTCCCACCGCGGCCAGGGTTACGGCACCATGCTGCTGGACCATGTGATCGAATTCGCCCGGCAGAAGGATTTCAAGCGCATCACCCTGCTGACGGACAAGATCAGCGCGGAATCGCAGCACTTCTTCAAAAAGAACGGCTTCGAATACTCGAACATGATCCCCATGCGGCGGATCATTTCGGAAACCTGAGAGCTTGCGGGTCATGTGCTTCCTTGCGGTCAGCGCCGCGGACGGCTTCGCGATGGCGATGGTCGCGATTCTGGTTTGCGCCCTCGGCACCGTGGCACTCCTGCTCGCCGGAATCTATCGCAGCGGCAAGCGGCGGGAGAGCGAGGTGGAAAAACTGCTGGAGGAACTGCGGCAGGGCGAGGACCCTCCGGAAAAGCACCCGGCCGCCCCCGGCCCGGTGGAGGACCGGGCCCCATGGGAGCGGGAGGAGGACTGGTGGAAAAGGGGGGGCGGTGAGCAGGGCTAGCGGCTCCACCCCTCCATCACCAGCCGCAGGATCTCGAAGGCCCCGCCGGCGGCAGCTTCCGGGTTCCAGACCATTTCCAGCGTGAGCGGCACCCGTTTGCCCTCCACCCGCAGGGCCAGTTCCCGGGAGAGTGCCGGTCCGGCGACCACGGCCAGCGTCATGTCGCTGTCCCGGTGTTCCGCGCGGAAGACCCCCTTGTCTCCCGCGCCGGGCGGGCGCAGGGATTCCGGCAGCGCGGCCAGATACACGCGCATCGTCTGGGATTCCCGCGGCTTTCCGGCGACGAAGTCCGCCCAGTCCATCGTCCCGTAGGCCGTCAGGCTTTCCCAATCCACCGCGTAGCGGAAACCGTCCCACTCCATCGCCACCGGGAAGCGGGGCCCGGAAAAGGGCTCCACCTGAAAAAAGACGAACTGGCGGGTGCCCGCTGCCGTGGGACGGCCGCGGGAAACCCGTCCCATCGTCGGGAAGGGGTGCCCGCGCTTGATGTGGTAATCCTCCACCATGGGCCGCACGCGTTCCGGGTCTCGCACCGCGGCCAGTTTTTCTTCCAGATCCGCGCCTTCGAAGAATTTTTCAAGAGCTTCCAGTGCCGGTGCCTCCGCCGATGCGGGAGCGGGTCCCGGCACCGGCGGAGGGGGAGGGAAAATCTCCTTCTTCCGCTGGATCACTCCGAGCCCGAGCATGACCGCCAGTACCGTGGCGAGCACCGCTCCCAGGACCAGGGCTTCGGTCCATGCGGGTCTGCCTTTGGATTCCGGGAGTTCGCCTTCACCGGGGGGATTCATGGGTTCAGCGGCGCCGGCGGCCGGCGATCAGCAGCGCGCCCAGGGCGGCGGCCAGGACGGAGGAGGGCTCCGGCACGGCGTTGTAGTCCACATCCCAGCCGATCACGTCGAAGGCGATCTTGTCCAATTCCGAAGGGGTATTCACCTGACCCGCGGGGTTGGCCGTCGGGTCCATGATGCCCAGTCCCAGCCCGTCCTTCCAGTGGCTTGCCTGGTTCCCGTCGCCATAATCGGAGCCGGTCGAGAAGTAGCCGAGGTTCGTGACCCCGCCGTCGAGGGAGAAATAGGGGTTTCCGCCTACCGACATGTCCAGGGCCGCGGCTGCGCTGTAGCGGAAAACGTCCAATGAGGAGTAAACAGCGAACTCATCCAAATCTACAGGCGGCAAATTCTGTTCAAATTGTCCGATTGCCCAGTCCACGGAGTCCACGCCGCTGGTGAAACCCAGCGCGTGGCCGATTTCATGGATGGCCACGCCCACGAAGTCCTGGAGCCCGGCCCCGATGCCGTCGCTCTGGTCGAAGTCCCAGTCGAAAAGATCGCTGAAGGTGATATTGGCATCGGAGCCGCTGCCGGAATAGAGACCCAGCGCCTTCGCATTGGCCGTGTTGAGCGCGAGGAAGATATTGTTGTCCGAGTCGTCGTTGTCCAGGGATACCGTCAGGCTGCCGTTTTCCGTGTCCCTCTGGGTCCAGAAGCTCAGGCCGCCGGACCCGGAAAGCGTGGGGAGATTTCCCACCGCGAGATTGTCGTAGGAGGTGGGTGCCGAGATCGCGGCCTCGTTTGTCAGGGCGGTGAAGTAATCGAAGACCGAAATCACCGTTTGCGTTGAACCCGCCTGGCCCAGAACGCCGGGGCCCAGGGTCTGGAAACCGATGTCGATATTCACCTGTGCGGAATCCGTAAGCACGGCCTCCCAATAGGAAGCCGCGGCCTGGAAACCGGCCAACGCCTGGGGATCCATCCCGGGCGTGGGGTTGAGTTGGATGTCCAATGCTCCCGCGGGGAGGGAAGCGGCGGATAGAAGCAGGGAGACAGCAAGATGGGACTTCATGAACGTCAAGAGGCCTAGATTATTAGCCTCTTGAAATCCAGCGAATTGTTTCAAACCCCGCTCAGCAGGTATTTCGCGGCTTGTTCCACGTCCTTGTCGCCCCTTCCGGACAGGTTCGCGATCAGGATCGAATCCTTCGGCAATGCTCCTGCGGTCTTCGAGACGTAGGCCATCGCGTGGGAGCTCTCCAGCGCGGGCAAGATGCCCTCCGTATGCGCCAGTTCCTTGAAGGCGGCCAGGGCCTCGTCATCCGTGGCGTAGGTGTATTCCACCCGCCCGATGTCCTGGAGGTAGGCGTGCTCCGGTCCCACGGCGGCGTAATCCAGTCCCGCGGAGACGGAGTGGGTCAGCTCGATCTGGCCGTCCTCGTTGGCCAGCAGCCAGGTCTTCGTCCCCTGCAGGACCCCGAGCTTGCCGCCCTGGAAGCGGGCCGCGTGCTTTTCCGGCAAGATGCCCAGGCCGCCGGCCTCCACACCCACCATGCGGACGTTCTCATCCTTTAGGAAGGGGTGGAAGAGGCCGATCGCATTCGAGCCGCCGCCCACGCAGGCCACCAGCAGGTCCGGCAGGCGGCCTTCTTTTTCGAGAATTTGTTCCCGCGCCTCCAGGCCGATCACCCGGTGGAAATCCCGCACCATCATGGGGAAGGGGTGCGAACCCAGGGCCGAACCGAGGATGTAATGGGTGTGATCCACGGTGGCCACCCAGTCGCGCATCGCCTCGTTCACCGCTTCTTTCAGCGTGGCCTGCCCGGCCGTCACGGCGCGGACCTCCGCCCCCATCAGGCGCATGCGGGCCACGTTCAGCGCCTGCCGTTCCATGTCCACCGCGCCCATGTAAACGACGCATTCCATGCCGAAGCGCGCGCACACCGTGGCGGTGGCCACGCCATGCTGGCCCGCGCCCGTTTCGGCGATGATCCGTTTTTTGCCCAGGCGCTTGGCCAGCAGGATCTGGCCGATAGCATTGTTGATCTTGTGCGCGCCGGTATGGAGCAGATCCTCGCGCTTCAGGTAGATTTTCGCGCCGCCGAGCTTTTCGGTCCAGCGCTCGGCGAAATACAGCGGCGTCGGCCGGCCGACATAATTCCGGAGCAGGTCGTCGAGCTCGCGCTGGAATTCCGGATCCTTCCTTGCGGCATCGTAGGCTGCGGAAAGCTCCTGTAGCGGTGCCATCAGCGTTTCGGGCACGAACATGCCGCCGAATTTGCCGAAATGGCCGCTCGCGTCGGGAAGCTCGGTCGGTCGGGTCGCAATCACGGGCGGAAGGAACCACAGCCTGCTCCCGATGACAGCCGAAAAAATCCCGCCTTGGCCGTCCCCGCGGCGCGGGCTGGCCGGGTGCGCTGGCGTAGGATGATATTGGAAGCCCCGCCTGCGTCGATTATCAAGGTGGCAAGGGCCCGGCCGGCCCGGAGACAGCGGATAACCCTTCACATGATGTTGCCCCGTGATTTTTCCGATTCCCGGACTCCCGGCACTGCGGCAGCCGGGCAGTTGCAGGAAGACGCGGCCGCCCTTCTGGCCGCCCTGCCCGCCGCCGTTTTCACCTGCGATGCCGCCGGTTACCTGCGGTCGTGGAATCCCGCCGCCTGTGCACTGTGGGGCAAGGTGCCGGAGGCCGGCAAAACCCGCTGGTGCGGCTCCCTGAGATTGTTCCGCGCGGACGGCACCCCGCTGCCCGGTGAGGAAGGCCCCGCGGCCGTCGCGCTCGGCGGCGGCGCGCTCCGGGGGAT
>CBFGVD010000324.1:0-4595 GCA_965651965.1 uncultured Verrucomicrobiaceae bacterium
GGGACGATCTTCGTGGCCTCAAGGAGAACGTCATCGTCATACGTGGTGCAGTCCAGGAAGTATCTGGCGCGCTGACTCCCGCTCACAGCAACTCCATCTGTACTTTCTCCTCGGGGTCCTTGAAGCGGACGCCGACACCGAGCAGGCGTACCGGCTTGCCCTCCCCCCGCTGCCAGGCTTCCGCGAGCAGTTCCTCGAACAACGCGTGATCCAGGCTGCCGTAGGCCCGTTCCGCGGTCGTACGGGTGAAGTCCGCGAACTTCAGCTTCACGACGAGGGAGCGGATCTCCCGGTCCTCGTGGCGCAGGAGGTCGTCCGCCAGGCCTTCCAGCATCGAGTGCATCGGCGGGCGCAGGTCCTCGATCGACGCGAGGTTCTCGGTGAAAGTGTTCTCGCTGCTGACCGATTTGCGGATGCGCTCGGTCTCGACTTCCCGGGGATCGATGCCGCGGCAGAGTTCCCACAATTCCAGGCCCCACTTTCCGAAACGCCGGGCCATCGCGATCTTGTCGAAGCGCTGGAGCTCCCCGCAGGTGCGGATGCCGAGCTTTTCTAGCTTCTCCCGCATCTTCCCGCCCACGCCCCAGAGGCGGCCGACGGGAAGATCCTTCATGAAGGCTTCCACCTCGTCCTCCCGGACCTCGTGCTGGCCGTCCGGCTTGTTCCAATCGCTGGCGATCTTCGCGATCATCTTGTTCGGCCCGATGCCGGCGGAAGCGGTGAGACCGGTCTCCTCCCGGATCTGGGTGCGGATCTCCCGCGCGAGCACCGCGCCGGAAGTATGGAGGTGGGAGAGGTCCAGATAGGCCTCGTCGAGCGAGAGCGGCTCGATCTTTTCCGTGAAGCGCCCGAAGATCGCGCGGATCCGCGCGCTCACGCCGCGGTAGAGATCGAAACGGACCGGTACGAGGACGAGCTGCGGGCAGAGCTCCAGCGCCTTGAAGACGGGCATGGCGGAGCGGCAGCCGTACTTCCGCGCCTCGTAATTCGCCGTGGTGAGGACCCCGCGGCGGCTGCTCCCGGCCACGCCCACGGGCTTGCCGCGAAGGGAGGGATTTTCCCGCTCCTCGATCGCGGCGTAGAAGCAATCCATGTCGATGTGGACGATCTTGCGCATCGCGGGGCGGCGGCACTTTCCCCGCGCCGGGGGCGATCCGCAAGCGCCGGATTTCCCGGCCTGCCCGCTCAGGCGAGGATCTTCCAGTCGTGCTTCACACCCTTGGTGAAGGCATGGACGATCTCGCCGTTCGGGTCCACGTGACGCACGGTCAGAACCTTGCCCGCCAGGGAAAGGTGGGTGAAGCCGTGCACGTCCTTCACGGTGGAGCCCTCCCGCACTTTCTCGTGCTTGTAGAGCCGGGCCCCGCCGCCGCCGGAGAGCACGAAGGAGGTGCGGGAGCCCTCCATTTCCAGATGCTGGAGATCGTGATCGTGCCCGCAGAGGTAGAGATGCACGCCGTGTTTCTCCAGTAGCGGCGCGAGATCCCGCACCAGCTCCTTCGTATCGCCGTGGGAGGCATCCGAATACACCGGGTGGTGCCCGGCCACGATGGTAAAGGGGGCTCGCTTCGACCCGAGCTGGGCCTCCAGCCACTTCATCTGCGCCTCCAGCTCGGCGGCGCTCATCCAGCAGGGGCGTTTGTCGCCGTGGACCCGCCGGTTGATCGACTCCCAGTTGGTATCGATCATCAGCATCGTCACCTGCGGGTTCTCCGCGGGCAGGTCCACGCGATAGTACTTCGCCGGGCAGGTCCAGCGGGTCTTGCGGGGTAGCGACCCGGCGTAGGCGAGCTGCACCTTCTCGTTCCCCGGGGTGTCGTGGTAATCGTGATTGCCGAAGATCGCCCAGCAGGGGCCGGGGAAATCGGCGGCGGGATACATCTCCGAGTAGCCTTCCCGCCAGCGCGGGGACTTCACCCCGCCGGGCATGCGGCCGTAGAAATTATCCCCCAGGAAGATCACGCCGTCCGGCTTCTTGCCCAGGCCCTGCGCATAGCGGGCCATGCCGCGGGCCACCGCCTTCTGCCGTGCATCGCCGCTGCCGAAATCCCCGAGCGCCAGCAGATCCAGGCTGCCCGTCTTGGCCAGGGTCTGCGCCGGGGCGGATTGCCCCAGGTTGAGCTCCATCAGGACGCTGGAGCAGAAAAGCGTTTTCAGCGCGCGGCGGCGGTTCATCGGCAGGTCCATGCGTGTCGGAAACGTCAAAAACCGTCGCAATCCTACAGCGGATTTCAAGGCTACGGCGTTTCTTCCACCGCCGCCAGCGCTTTTGCCCGCCCTCTCGTTTCATCTTGGAAAGCCGCGCGGATGGGATGAAAAGGTCTTCGTGCCCGATCTCGTCCGCGTCGAACCCATCGCCCTGCTGCCCACCCCGGCCGGTTGCGCCGTGTTTTTGGGCGACGGGCAGAAGTCCATCGTGTTCTACATCGATCTCGCCATCGGGGCCTCGATCAATGCCGCGCTCTCCGGCGAGGCCCCGCCCCGGCCCCTGACGCACGATCTCTACCTGCTGACTCTGGAAGCCTTCGGCGCGCGCGTCAGCCGGGCGGTGATCGTGGCGCTGGAAAAGGAAATCTATTACGCCCGCCTGATCCTCGAGGCCGAGAACGAGATCATGGAGCGCAAGATCGTGGAGCTGGACGCGCGGCCGAGCGATTGCATCGCGGTGGCGGTGCGGGCGGGCGCCCCGGTTTTCGTGGTGCGCGAGCTCTGGGAGAGCCTGGACGACATGTCCTCCGTGCTGCAGGAAATGAAGGACAAGGGGATGGACTTCGGCAGTTGAGGAGGAAAATGACGCGGATTCCGGGAAGAATTTTTGCGCATTTCCGGGACAAAACTCCCCTTGCACGGCAGGGGAGCCCCCCTAGTTTGGGGGGCCATGCCAACCGCAAGCCTCCCCGATTATCTCTCCGAGGACATCCTGCTCCACCCTGAAAAGCGGGAATTCCCGCCCTTCGATCTCGCCCGCCTGCTGGGCACCGTTTTCAAGCCGACCGAGGGCTGCCGCGTCTGTATCCTGACGGATTTCGAGGAGCCCGCGGGACTGATCAAGGACTTCGCCTTTCTCAAGAAAGAGGGCTTCCCGGTGCAAAAGAAAGCGCACGAAGCCTTCTACCGGGGCCTGAAAGACGGCGCGATGGCCGAACTCGGCCTGAGCGGCGGGGAAATGTACGCCTACCGCACCACCCACGGCTCGAACCTCGACCTGCAGGACGAAGTGTGGGACACCGCGGGCCGCCAGCTTTCCCTGGATCGGGACATTTACCCGAACTACGACCTGATCCTCTGCATCTCCACCTTTTCCGCCACCGCGCCTTTGACCGCGAAGTGCAAGGTCTTCGGCTTCCGGGGGGCGACCCTGCACGGGCTCAACGACATCATCCTGAACTCCGGCCTCGCGGTGGACTACGAAGAAGTCTCCGCCGACGCCGAAAAGCTCCGCCTCGCGATGACGCGGGCCGACGAAGTGGAGATCGATTTCGAGCTGGAAGACGGCCGGATCCTGACCGCATGGCTCGGCCTCGGCGGGCAGGAGGCGCAGAAATCCCACGGGCTCTGCCAGGGCAAGAAGCCGGACATCGCGAACCTGCCCGCGGGCGAGGTCTATTTCGTCCCGCAGGACGCGCGGGGGCATTTCCCGATGAAATATGAGGACGGCACCCTGGGCCTGCTGACCGTGGACCGGCGCTGCATCCTCAAATCCGAACTGATCGAGGGCAACCAGGAGACCATCGACCGCCACAACGCCCGGCTGCAGGACGACCCGATGACCGGCACGCTGGGCGAACTCGGCTTCGGCACGCAGGTGCTGCCGGTTTCCCACGCGGACATCCAGGACGAGAAGGTGCTCGGCACCTGCCACCTGGCCACCGGGCGGGACGATCATCTTGGCGGGGACATCGTGCCGGAGATGTTCAAGAAGCACGAGAACTCCACGCACGACGACATCCTCTTCGCCCCGCACAAGACGCCGAATTTCAACATCAAGCAGGTGCGCATGAAGCGCGGGGTGCAGCGCGAAGTCCTGATCGAGAATTTCCGGCCGGCGCGCTACCTCATGGACGCGCTGGCAGGCGGCGGTGCCGCTTGAACGGTTCTTCACCGCCAAGGCGCGGAGTCGTCCGGTTCGCCAAAAAGCCCAAATGCAGAGCTTTTTTGAACTTGGCGCACTCGGCATCTTGGCGGTGAATCCGTGCAAACCCGATGAAACGCTATCACCACGTCGAACTCGGCGAACTGCCTCCCATCGAATGCTGCTGCGGGACGACGCGGCGCGCTTTCGCGGATCAGGAGGACGCCCCCGCCTCCGCACACTACCTGGAGGTGAAGGACGAGCCGACCAGTCACTACCATCTCAAGACGACGGAAATCTACGTGGTGCTGGAAGGAGAGGGCTTCCTGGAACTGGACGGGGAGTTGGTTCCGGTGAAGCCGCTCAGCACGGTGATGATCCGCCCCGGCTGCCGCCACCGGGCCATCGGCAAGCTGAAGATCCTGAACATCCCGGTGCCGAAACACGACGATGCCGATTTTCACTACGAGGAAAGCGCGGTGAAATCCGGAGAAGTCCCCGTTCATTGAGCGCGAATCCCTAC
>CBFGVD010000325.1:0-4595 GCA_965651965.1 uncultured Verrucomicrobiaceae bacterium
TTGAGGAGCTTGTCCATGACGAAACCGATAAGCTCGGGATCGCGGCGAATCCCTGCCTATCAAACGAAATCACCCGAAAATCGCGCCGCCGGCATGTGCTTTGCAAGCGACTCCGGCTTTTCTCGACTTTGAGCCATCCAAATTTAGGCTCTTTCCGCATGCCTTCCAGCACCGTCGAGGACTACTTGAAAACCATCCACCATCTCACGGAGACGGGCGGGGAACTGGTGCCCGTCGGCAAGGTGGCCGCGCACTTGGGCCTCACGCCCGGTACGGCCACCACCATGATGAAACACTTGGAGAAGGAAGGCTACGTGGCTTACGCGCCGCGCAAGGGCGTGACCCTGACCGGGGACGGTCACCGCGCGGCCAGGCAAGTGCTGCGCCGCCACCGCCTGATCGAGCTCTTCCTCGTCGAGGTGATGAAGCTGGATTGGTCCGAAGTCCACGAGGAAGCCGAGATCCTGGAGCATGCCTTTTCCGACCGCCTGGTGGAGCGCATCGATGAAATGCTCGGTCGCCCCGCGCACGACCCCCACGGGGATCCCATCCCGGATGCCGAGGGCGTGGTCGCCGCGGAGGAAGATCTGCGCCCCCTGAGCGGCTGCGCCGCGGGGCGCTACCGCCTCGTCCGCGTGACCCGGGACGAGCCGGAATACCTCCTCTGGCTACAGGACCGCGGCCTGCGCCCCGGCGTGGAATTTTCCGTCACCGAGCGGGATGAAGTTGCCGGAATCTCCACTCTGGCCGTGGGCGAAGGCGCCGCGGCCGTTCGGGTGGGGGAAGCGGTGGCTTCTTCGTTGTGGGTGAGATGATCCGCAGGGAAAAATCCCATGGATGATTCGTAATTTGATTCCGCCTTCGGAGCGCAGAAGGAATCCGTGACATTCCCAAACGCGTTTGGAAAAATCCGGGGCCAGCATGCGTATGGCCCGCCCCGCCTTTCGGGGCGGGGAATTCATCATGAGGAAATTGCTTGGAAAAAGCGGAGCGGGGTGCGGACTGGCAGCGCTCCTGGGGACGGCATGTACGGCGGCGGCAGAGCCGGAGAACCGCTACCTGCCTTACGTGCAGGTGCAGGACATCGGCGAGGGACTGGCATGGCCCGCCGGCCAGGCATTGCCGACCTTCGCCACTCCCGCGGAAACCCTGGATACCCTGATGGTCCAGGATCTCTCCAAGGACGAGTTGATCACCTTTTCCGCCCTCCAGGGCCGGGTAAACCGGAAGCAGCCGCGCATCCTGCTGGCAAACGCCCGCGCGGAGGAAGGCGCCTTCACCTGGGCGGACACGGCCGGCCTTGCGCGAGAGGTCCATGCGAAGGATGACCGCTACCGTGTGCTTGCCAAGTATGCCGCGGAATTGGACGGCGTGGTGCTCTACAATACCTCCCTGAGCCCTCATTACCGGAATCTGGCCGGGACCGCCGCGGCGCAGATGAATGCCATCCCGGTCACCGCGCAGGTGTACGAAGAGATCCGGAAAGCCGGGATCGACCTCAAAATCGCCGCCGATCTCAGCGACCTGAAATTCATCACCCCGCTCGATATTTACGGCCACATGCTGGAGCGCTATTGGCCGGAAGCGGAGAAGCGGCTGATCGTGAGCGCGAAGCCCCACGACCAGCGGGGCGGGGGAGACTACCACCACACCCGGGACATCGCCGCCGCCACCGGTGCCGCCGTGGTCTGGCTAGACACGCGGATCCCGGCGGAGCGGGACTTGTTGCGAAAGTTCTTCCGCGACATGAAGGCCGGTGCCGCCATCGCGCTCGGCTGGTACGCCACGGAGCGCACCGGCATCACCACCGCCTCGGAATTCGGCATCGGCACCCTGCCTGCGGACCACTATGTGAGTGGCAGCGTCTTCTCCGGCACGGATCACCGTATCCAGGCTCCCCCGGTCCCGAAAAAGCCGGCTTTGGAAAACAAGGCCTACGTGGCCATCTTTATCAGCGACGGCGACAATATCCAGTACACCCAGCACGCCATGCGCCGCCACTGGGACCGCGTGGAGGATGTGCGGGGCAAGGTGGCGCTGAACTGGACCATCGCGCCCGGCCTCGTGGACATCGGCCCCGCGATCCTGAACTACTACTACGGCAGCGCCACTCCCCGGGATTGCTTCGTGACCGGTCCTTCCGGCATGGGGTACCTGATGCCCTCCAATACCCTGGAGGAACCGGGTGCCCCGGTAGGGGATTCCCTCAAGAATCCCGTCTTCATGGAGGGCTATGCACGGCTCACGGAAACTTATCTCCAGCGCTCCGGCCTGCGCGTCGTCACGATCTGGGATGATGCCCCGGCCGCCCTGAGGCGGGCCTACGAGAAACATTGCCGGAATCTCTACGGCGCGACCGTGCAGAATTTCAAGGACGTGCCCTCCGTCGCAGGCAGCGTGGAAGGCGGCCGGGTGCGCTTCGACAAGCTGGTGATCCCCTATGCCGGATCCTATGCCCACATTTCCGGCTCCCTGCGGGACCGGCTCCGCGACTGGGACGGCGAGGCACCGCTCTTCCTCTCCTATCAGGTGGACGTGTGGAATGAGTTGAGGGCCCACCGCATCCTCCGGCTCCAGGAGGACATGCAGCGGGAATTCCCCGGCAAGGTCGAATTCGTCCGCGCGGATCACTATTTCAATCTCCACAATGAAGCCCGGGGTCTCCCGTGGAATCTGGCGATGTCCGCCGGGACGCAGGCCGGGGAGGGCAGGGAAGCCTTGTTGGACGGAACTCCCGCCACGCTCTGGACCGCCGGGGAGAAGGGCAAGGCGGTCCTGGAGATCGATCTCGGTGCCGTTCACGAGGTGAGCCGCTGCGTGATCCGCCACGCCGGGGACCACGGCATGGATCCTGCGTGGAACACGCGGGATTTCGCCGTGCAGACGAGCGCCGACGGGAAGTCATGGAAAACCGCCGCCCTTTTCCGCGGGAATAACGCGAATGTCACGGACGTGGAATTCCCCCCGCAGCGGGCGCTCCGCCTCCGCATCTTCATCGATCATGCAGGGGGGGATGCCACCGCCCGGATCGCGGATCTGGAGATCTTCGGTCGGAAGCCGGGTTCTTGAGCTGGGACGGGATGACGCGCTTGTCCCTGCCCTCGTTCCCAAGGGAAGAGGAGGGCATTTTCAGAACGGCGGATCCCGGGCCTTTCGGAAAGCGGTTGCGGGGAGGCTGAGAAAAGAGAACTATTGGGGGAATGAGCGTCGCCCTCGGGATTGTCGGAGCGTCAGGGTTCATCGGTCGCGAACTTGCGCGACAGGCCGCGGATGCGGGCTGGCGGGTCTGCGGATATAGCCGCAGGGCACGCACCCCGGACGAAACGGTCGCGGAGTGGCGCGAATGGTCCGATCTGCCGGATTTCTCCGGTATTTCCGCGCTGGTGAATCTGGCTGGGGAGCCCATCAATCGCAAATGGACGAGGCGCCGCAAACGGGAGTTCTGGGAGAGCAGGATCGGCGTGACGGTGAATATCGCCCGCGGTCTCACCCAGCTCACCCGGGTGGAGCGGCCTCTGGTGCTGGTGAACGCCTCCGCCGTGGGGATCTACGGGGACCGCGGCGACGAGATTCTGGAAGAGGATGCGCCGCCCGGGACCGGCTATCTGGCAGATCTCTGCCGGGATTGGGAAACCTCCGCGGACACCGTGGCGGCCCAGGGCCTGCGGGTTATGAAGTGGCGCACCGGCATCGTCCTGGGCAAGGGCGGCGCGGGTTTTGAAACCATGATCAAGCCTTTCCGCATGGGCCTGGGGGGGCGGCTAGGCTCCGGTAAACAGTGGATGCCTTGGATCCACGTGGAGGACCTGGCGGCATCCATGCTCCATGGTATCGGCCAAGGCTCCCTGAGCGGACCGGTAAATGCCGCGGCGCCGGAGCCGGTGCGGAACGCGGATTTCACGCGCATGCTGGCGAAGGTCATGGGTCGTCCCGCCTTTCTGGCTGTACCGGGATTCGCCTTGAGAGGCGTGCTCGGGGACTTCGGTTCGGTGGTGCTTGCCAGCCAGCGGGCGGTTCCGCGCGCGCTGCTGGAAAGCGGTTTCCGTTTCCGCTTTCCCGGTCTGGATCTGGCACTGGATGACCTGCTGGGCAGCCCGGTTGAATCCGAATCCGCAGGAATCCGGGACACGCCTTAGTCACCCGAGAAGGTGCGGCGTTCAAAAATCCGGTCGATATGGCGGATTTTGGGTGCATTTGGCTGATTTCGGGAACATTTGATGCTTTCGGTCTCCGGAAAATCAGGCATTGTTCCTGTGTGTGAGGGCGCTTCGGCACCCGATCACCATCGAGGATCTCCAGCAGATCGCGCGTCAGTTGATAATTCCGGGGGGAACGACAACTGGTCCGCTGCAAAGGGTTCCCCCGGTGAAAGAAAAAAGCGCGAATTGGATTTCCGGGGGGAACGACGATTCGCGCTTTTCTTTCGTACCCGCGGGGCTTGCGGGGAATACAAGGAAAGGGCGCGAACAAGATTCCCCCCGGAGTCAAGATTCGCGCCCTTTCTGGTCAGTCCAGGTTCCTGCCGCGAATCGGTCGGATCGATCTCCCCCCAGAGATTTATCCTTCGTAAGGGATACGCTGCACGGCCCTGGCCT
>CBFGVD010000326.1:0-4583 GCA_965651965.1 uncultured Verrucomicrobiaceae bacterium
TGACGCGGAGGTTCTGGTTCGGCTTCGAATCCCTGGTGCCGCGGGATGCCCCGCGCGCGGTGCGCATCGCCCTGGCTTCTCCGGACACCCGCGTGGTGGCGTGGACGGCGCGGCGGCTCGATGAACCGGCGGCGATGATCGATGCCCTGGCAGCGGCTGGCGGTAAGGCGGCGGTGGTTCTCGATGCGCTGGCGGCGCGCATGGAGGCGAAGCCGGAGGAGCGGCTTTCCCCGGAGCAACGGGCGGTGCTGGAGAAAATCAAAGCCGCCAAGGACCCCGCGCTCCGCACGAAGGCGGAATCCCTGCTCGCCCGCTCCGGCGACCGCGAAGCCGTCCTGAAGCTCTGGACCAAGCTGGAAGACCGGAAGCTGGCCGCCCCCGCGCGTCTGGAAGCGCTCAAGCTCCTCGCGCCTTCCTTGGAAAAATCCGACGCCGCCCGGTTGGCCGGGCTGCTGGACGATCCCGCACTGCGGCTGCCCGTGCTACTCGCCGACCCCGCCCTCCTGGATGGCCCCGCCGCGGACGACCGCGTGGCCGGTTTCACGCCGGAGGAAAAGCTCGCCGTAAGCCGCCTTGCCGCGCGCACCGGCCGGGAAAAACGTCTCATGCAATGGCTCGCGGCGAAGAAACTCTACGTCGAAGACGTGCCCGCCGATGCGGTCGCCCGTCTCCGCGAAACCGGGGACGAAGCCCTGAAAAAGGAGGTCGTGAAGATCTGGGGCGAACAGACCGCGGATCAAGCGGCACGCCGCGCGTTGGTCGCGCGGTGGAAGGGCAAGCTGCCCCCGGCGGTGCTCGCGAAGGGCGATCCCGGGAAGGGCCGGGCGATCTACGAGCGGACCTGTGCCGCCTGCCACAAGCTTTTCGGCGAAGGCGGTGACATCGGCCCGGAGCTCACCGGCGGCGAACGCGGCAGCCTGGATCATTGGCTGGACAATATCCTCGATCCGAATGCCCTCATCGGCCAGGGCTACGAACTTCACCAGATCGAGAAGCACGACGGCTCCATCGTGACCGGCATGCTGGCCGCGGAAAACGACAGCGAACTGGTGCTGCGGATGGTGGGCGTGGAGACGAAAGTCGCGAGAAAGGACGTGAAGTCGGACAAGGCCCTCGGCCTCTCCATGATGCCGGAAGGCCTGCTCTCCGGCCTCTCGGAGGAGGAAGTGAGGGATCTCCTCGCCTATCTCATGTCCCCCGTGCAGGTAAAGAAGCCCTGAACGGCACTTCGGGATCTGAAAAAGCCGCCGGCTCGAGCGGGTTTTTCGCCCCCGTGCCCTCCATCATGCGGAAGGCACGGGGGCGACAGCCGGAGGGCATTCAGATCCTGAATTGCCACATGGCTTCCGTCTCGCGGTCGCGCCAGGCGGGGCGCCGTGAGATCGGGTCTTGCAGGGTGCGCACCACCTTGCGGCCTCCGGCGAAGACGAAGCTCGCGCTTTCGATCTCCACCACTTCGAGACCCATGTAGTAGGTGTCGTGCAGGGTTGTCACGGCTTCGGCTCCGAAGGCCTTCGCCAGGTGCTCGCGCAGCAGCGCGGCTTCTTTCCTGCCGAGGAAGAGGAAGGCCGGCGTCTCGCCTGCGACGCACTTCGATCGGATCAGGTTGGAGACCGCCGGGGTATCCCAGCAGCCGTCCATCTCCAGTTCGGCAGCGATGCTGACGCTGTCCGGGAGCGGGGTGTGTTGTTGTGTATTCATGTATCGGGTGGAAGGGTAGCCCGGTGGGGGCGAGCACACTACGTGCCGGAGGTCCTTGTTTATCAAAAAGGACCGGATGTTCTTGCTGAAAGGATCATCAGGAAACGTCGTATGCCCGCGCGAAAGAAAGCCCCCCGCGGTTCCTCGAAAAGTCTCCCGGCGACACGAAATTGCCACCTTGCTGCTCCTTCCGGCCGTTCCCGGGGGGGGCGGATCCTCAATTCCCCATCAGCGGCCCCGGGATGGATTTCGACTGTTTTTTCAGCGCCCGGATCACCTTCGGGGCTGCCAGCACGAAAAGCCGGACCCCGTCCCCGGCATCGCGGGACCACTGCAGGTCGATCTCGCTGCGGACTCCGCTGATCTTCACGGGGATCAGCGCTTTCCTGGCCGCGTGCGTTGTTTCTTCCGCGATTCGGTCGAGCAGGGTCCTGACCTGCCGGTCCTCGAAGCCGGAGTCCACGTTATCCAGGATGCAGCCGAAGACGAAGGGTAGATACTCCGTCGGGGTCCGGATCTCGATGCCCCGGCGCGGCGTGCATGCCAGTTCGAGTTCGTCCAGGATCTCATCCGAGCTGGATAGCCGTGCCCGGTCGTAGCGTTTCTCCAGCGCACGGGCGAGGAACCACCCGAAGACGAGCCCGCACCCGATGATGGCGGGCAGAATGAGATACGCGTAGGGCATTCAGGTCTTGGATTCCGGTCATCTCGGGGGGAGCGGCGGTTTGGGGGGACGCTACATATGACCAGCCAAGCGGCGCTTGCGTTCAAAAAGTCCGCCGGTCCGTGTGGGCGTAGCTTCGGGAAAGCTATTTTTCTTCCGGGGCCGCGGCATTCGCGGCCCGGTCGCGGGCCTGCGCCTTGTCCCGGATCGCCTGCTTCACGGCATTCAGCCGCTCCGGCCAGACGAAGGCGGGGGCCTTCGCGGGATCGTAGCCTTCCATGTGCCCGGTCAGGCGGGTGGCGGGCTTGGTATAGCGGACTTCCGTGTCCGCGAAGACCTCCCGGCAGATCGCCGCCAGCCCGGGGTCATACTCCACCAGCTCGGCCCGGGTATTCACATGGTTGTGGTCGTGGTCGTTCTCCCGGTTGTCATCGAACCACGATTGCGCGCCCTCCGCGAAATACTCGTGATGATTGACCGCGGCATACTTCCCCTTCCATAGGCCAGCCTTCATGGCGGCGTCATAGGCGGCTTTCAACCGCTCATCAAAGGTGGGGTCCACGTTCATCAGGCCGCGCAGGTGGATATTGTGCGCGAATTCGTGGATCAGGATGCACTCCTTCTCGTAGGGATCGCCCGGGTAGCCGAGTACGTTTTCCTCCGCGCAGGTGCAGCAGGGATCGGTGGGGCTGCCGCCGGTGCCCCGGGCCCGCGCATCCCAGTAGTCCTTGCCGGAAAAGTCCTCGAAGCCTCCGATCTTTTCCATGCCCATCCAGGCGAATTCCGGAAGGTCTGTGGTGTATTCATCGCGGGCCATGATGCAGAGCCGGGCGCCGCTGTCCGTTATCGCGCTCAGCACGTCCGGCCGCTTCGCGAGCATCAGGTCGCAGATGTAGGCCGCCTCTTTCAGCGCATACGGATTCACTTTCGCGGAGGCCACGATGGGGAAACCGCGCAGGCGCACGATCTGCGTGTAGAATGCCGGGATGCCGTCCTTTCCCTCCGGATCGAAGCGGAAGGCTTGTACCGGCACCTTTGCCGTCACCGTGGCTTCTTCCTTGCCCTCCCGGCCCACCATCAGGAAGCGGTGGCCCGGACTGGTGGTGAAGATCGTGTCCTTGCCCGCCGCTACGAAGCCGTTCGGCACGCGCTCCGTGCCGGACTTCAGCCAGAAGATGTCGATCCCCTGCTTGCTGCCGTTGATGATCTGGAGGCGGGGCCGCTCGGCCGCCTGCGAGAGGGAGGCGGCGGCGAACAGGGCGAGGAAAAGGAAGGTTTTCATGGTACGGGTTTCCGACCCTACGGAAGGATGCCGCCAAGTCTGCCGCCCGGAGAAGCGATTCCGCGGCTTGCAGCCGAATGCGCAGGCCGGATTGGGGAAACGGCACAAGCGCCGGACTAGATCCGCAGCTCCCTGGAGACCTCCCGCCCCCGTCCGGCGATGACGATACGCTCCGGATAAACTTCGGCGAGCGAGAAAGCGGTGATCTCCGGCTGGTGCAGCATCGAGCGGAAGGTCACATAGGGAATCCCGTTCCGCTCGGCGAAGTTGCCCGCATGGTGGTGACCGTTGAAGTAAGCCCGCACGCAGGGGTGGCGGTCGAAGACGGCGATCACCTCCTCCGCGTTCCATGCCTGGTGCGCCCCGGCGGGCAGGAGGGGGTGGTGGCCGCACACGATCACCCGTTCCTTCGCCGCATCGGCGGCGGCGAGTTCGCGCTCCAGCCATGCGAGCTGCCCGGCGGAAACCCCGCCGTTCCATGGCGCGGCTCCCGGCACCTCCGCCGCTTTCAGTTTCTCCAGCATCGTCACGGCCTCCGCGCGCCGCGGGGAACCGGCGGGCTCGCGATAGACGGACAGGTCGTTCGTATCCAGCACCACGAAGCGGATGTCCCCGCCGCGAAAGGTGTAGTAATCGTGCGGCATGCCCAGCGTGGATACCACGCGGGCTTTTTCCGCATCCGCCACCGAGTAATCGTGGTTGCCCAGGAGATGGTGCACCGGATGGCCGAGTCCGCCCAGGATCGGCAGCATCGTGTCGAAGGACTTGAAATCCCGGTCGATGAAATCCCCCAGGTGCAGGGTGAAGGCGGGGCGGGCCGCATGAAGCGCCTCCGCCGCGCGCTTCAGTTTCTCCGGCGTGGACCGGTAGTGCCGTTCGCCCTGTGCTTCCGCGTCGGCATATTGGGCGTCCGCGATCACGCCGAAGCGGAACAGC
>CBFGVD010000327.1:0-4581 GCA_965651965.1 uncultured Verrucomicrobiaceae bacterium
TCCCGATCAATTGCCCGACCTGGGTGATACCCGCCCGTCCCCGCGATGCTCCCTGCATCGCCTTCGCGATGCCGAAGTCGATGACCTTCGGCACGGGGGTCCCGTCCACATCTTCCACCAGGATGTTCGACGGCTTGATGTCTCGGTGCACGATGCCCTTCTGGTGGGCATGCTGGATCACCTGGCAAACCTTGAGGAAAAGCTCCAGGCGCTGGCGGATATCGAGTCGCCCCGCTTCACAAAAGCTGGTGATGCGGGTGCCGCGAACAAGCTCCATCACGAAGTAAGGCCTGCCGCGGAAGGTCCGGCCGGCATCCAGCACCCGGGCGATGTTCGGGTGGTCCATGAGCTCCAGCGCCTGGCGCTCGGCCTCGAATCGCGATACCACCGTCTCGGTGTCCATCCCGCTGCGGACGATCTTCATTGCGACCGTGCGCATCATGCCGTCTTGGGCGGCCTCGAAGATTTCCCCGCCTCCGCCCTCGCCGATCTTCCGCAGCAAGGTATAGCGGCCGATCGTGGATCCTTCCCTTTCCCCATGGGAATCAGGCGCTTCGGCGGGAGGCTCTTCGCAATCGGGCAATTCTTCGATGACTTCCCGGGCCAGCTCGGCGGCGTTCAAACGGCTTTCAAGGAAGAAGGCGGACGAAGTCCCGGCCATATCGAGCAGTTCTTCCATCCCCTGCCGACCTGCCGGGTCGCCTTGGAAAGTCCGGTCCAGGAACTCCCGGCGTCTCGCCGGATCGGCGATCTGCATGGCCGTCTCGAAAATCGCGTTCTCGAGATCCAGCGGATCGGTCGTTTCTTCCTGTGGATCGCTTCCTTCTTTCATGGAGTTCCGGCCACCCGGCGCGAAGCCGTCTGCGGCCTCAAACGTTTCATATACACATTGCGAGATTCGCGGGAAATACCCGACAAAAACCTGACCTCCATCCCGGAACCTAGCGCTGCCCGCGGATTTCGCGGAACAGCCAGGTCTTCGAGTAGGCCCAATAGCGCTCCACGGTTCGCTCCGTGACCCCCATTTCCTCAGCGACCTCCTGATTCGTAAGCCCCCCGAAAAACTTGAGCAGCACCACCTGGGCCCGCGGCGGATTGACCTTCCTCAGCTTTTCCAAGGCGGCATTGACGAGCAAGGTCGGCTCCTCGTCTTCCGAGGCCGCGTCCTCGGCATCGGCCATCGGCACCCGCTCGAGATCCCCGGCGTGTTTCACCCGCTTCCGGCGCCGCGCGCGGTCGATCAGGATTCGGCGCATCGTTTCAGCCGCCGCTGTGAAAAAATGGGCGGTATTCTTCCAGCTCGGGTCGTCCCCGTAACGCATCCGCAGCCACGCCTCGTGCGCCAAAGCGGTGGGTTGGAGCGTATTGCCGTGGCGCTCGTAGGCCATCCGCTCCCCCGCCATGGCACGCAGGATCGGGTAGAGGCGACGCACGTCGTCCTCCGAGTAATGCGAGAATTCGCCGTCCCCATCCATGGGCCTAAAGTAGTCATACAAATTTGCAATTCAAGCCCCTTCCTCGGGCGCGGACCGCCGCTCGCGTCCTCTCTCCGGAGCCTGCCCGAACACCGGGCCGGTCAGACCGGGTGCCCGCATTTTCCGGGGGAGAACGGGGGAAATCCCTCCACCGGCCGCGGGGCCATTCCGAAACGACCGGCCAAGGATGCCGCATCGAAGGGCGCATGGACCTTCGCGTCGTTGTCAAAATAGACGAACACGTCCCGGCCCGACTTCCGGGGCGGGAGAGCCGCGGTCAGGCGGCGCGCGATGCGGGGAGTGCCGCCATGGAGCCAACGGCGGATTTTCTTCTCCCATCCCGATAATGCCGCATCCGTATAGCCGCTGCTGTAAAGCTCATCGTGGCCATGCAGGCGCACATAGACAAAATCCGCGGTCAAATCCTCGATGAGCGGCCACTTGGCGGCGGCATCCGCCACCACGATGGCGACGCGGTGCTCCCGCAGGAGATCGATGAAACCGGGCGACTCGAACGATGCATGCCGGACTTCGATCGCGTGACGTAGCGGCAGGTCCGCTGGCTCTTTCAAGACGGCGCGTTCAGGCAGGCGCCGGTCGTGCCGTCCCGCCAGTTTTCCGGCTTCCCGGGTGCTGCGCGGCAACAGCCGGAAAAAATCGCCGAGGAGCAGGGGATCGAAACGGAAACTCGGCGGGAACTGCCAGAGAAAGGGTCCGAGTTTCTTGCCCAGCTGCAAAAGCCCCGAGGCATAGAAATTCGCGAGGGGTTGTTCGACATCTCGCAGCCTCCGGATATGCGTGATGAACCGGCTGCCTTTGATCGAGAAAACAAAATCCTCCGGGACCGCATCATACCACCTGCGGATACTGGACGCACGCTGGAGAGAATAGAAGGTGCCGTTGATCTCGATGGTCCGTACCGCTCGGGAGGCGTATTCCAATTCACGGCGCTGCGGCAGGCCGTCCGGATAAAATCGCTTCCGCCAGGGTGCATAAGTCCACCCGGAAATACCGATCCGAAGCTGCGCGCTCATCGGGAATCGTTACGAAACGCATGCCTTTTTAATAGCTCCGCGCGGATATCTTCCGATGGATTGTCAACCGCAGGGAAACGGAGCAGTCGTTTCATGCTTTCCCCATCGCAGCGGCGGTGCCACTCGCAACAGTCCGGATAAGCCGTGCCGACTGCCGGAGATACCGTTTCAAAATGCAGCCCGCACATGCGTTATGCGACGCCTGGCGGATTTCCCATATTGGGACAGTCCCGGCTCCTGCCGGACATTTACAGAAGACGGCCTTCGCCGATCGCAGGGGGCCCTCCCCTGGCATCCCGACTGCGGGAGAGGGAAATCATGAAAGAGAAAATCCCGCGCCCGGATCCCGCGGAAAAAATATTGGATACCTCCACCCGCGCTGAAAGGGCGACCGCCGGCTCCGAGGAGCAAGGCGCGGAGGTCGCTCCGGCAGCGGAGCGGGAAGCCGTGGCCGACGACTATGAGGCCTCCGCCAGGATCGGGGACAAGCCGCCGCGGCGGGACTTCACGGATGAAGTTTCCACATTCGATCGGCCGGATACGGCGGCCATCGCCGCCGAAGGGGAGGAGAGGGCCCGCTCGCGAACGGCGGACGGCCCGCATCCGAAGCGCGATGGCACGGCCGTTGCGAACCGGAACGAACCATGAAAGACACGGCATTGATAACCGGATGCACCAGCGGCATCGGACTTCATCTTGCGCATGAATTCGCGGGCGGCGGCCATCCGCTGGTCCTGGTCGCACCGGATGCGATGGAGCTGCGTAAACTCGCGACCCGGCTGAGCGCCGAATTCGGCGTTCCCGCCGTCCCGATCGCAAAGGATCTGGAGGAGGAAAATTCCGCGGAGGATATTTTCTACCGCTTGGAACGAGAGGGAACCGAAGTCGGAATTCTCGTCAACAATGCCGGTCACGGCTACCGTGGGAAAAGCTGGGAAATACCGCTCGAGCACGACATTTCGATGGTGCGGCTGAACATTGAAGCGGTACTGCGGCTGACGAAATTCTTCCTTCCTCCCATGTTGGCGAAGGGAAGCGGGCGGATCCTGAATACCGCCTCCGTCGCGGGCTTCGAGCCGGGCCCCATGCTGAACGTGTATCATTCCACGAAAGCCTTTATCCTTTCCTACAGCGAGGCCCTGGCCGTGGAGCTGGAAGACACGGGAATCTCCGTCACGGCACTGTGTCCGGGGCCGACCGACACCGATTTCTTCCCGAAAGCGGGCATGACCGGCGTGGCCGCCTTCCAGAAAGGAAACCTGATGGCACCGCAGGATGTGGCGAAGGCCGGCTACCAGGGCGTGATGAAGCGCGAATTGATCGTGATCCCCGGTGCGGTCAACAAGGCCCTGGTAGGCGCCCGGCGGGTTTTGACCGAGCACGCCCAGGCAAAACTCAACGAGGCGATGTACCGGGAAGTGCCTCCGGAGAAACGCAACCGGGAGAGAGGAGACAAGGAAAGCCGCGCCTGAACCCCGATGGACACGACTTCATACTGGCTGGAAGGCGCGAGCCGCGGGACATGGGGCCCGCCCGGGGAAGACCTGGCGGCCGACGTGCTCGTGGTTGGCGGCGGCATCACAGGCATCACCACCGCATGGCTTTTGGCCAGGCAGGGTGCCGATGTCATCTTGATCGACCGCGGGAACTTCGCGGCCCGCGATACCGGGCACACCACCGCACACCTGACCTACATGACGGACACCCGCCTGTCCCGGCTGGCCAAAACGTTCCGCCGCCAGGAGGCCCTGCTGTCCTGGCAGGCGGGTTTCGAGGCGATGGAACAAATCCGGGAGGCTGTAAAGCGGGAGGGGCTCGACTGCGGGTTAAGGACAGTTCCCGGTTATCTGGCGGCTGCGGAACAATCCCCGCTGCCGGAAGAGCGGGAGAGACTGGCCGGAGAAGCGAAGCTCGCTCGAGAGGGCGGCTTCCCCGTGGATCTCATCGAAGAAGCGCCCATGACCCGCAGGCCGGGACTGCTTTTCCCGGATCAATCGGAGTTTCATCCGCTGCGCTACCTGGACGGGCTCTTGCATGCAGCGGACCGGCAGGGAGCCCGCATTTTTTTGCAA
>CBFGVD010000328.1:0-4574 GCA_965651965.1 uncultured Verrucomicrobiaceae bacterium
CTCCGAAGGCCAGACCATCCAGGCGGAGGCCGCCCTGCGGGATCAGGTGTTAAAGATCGCGCGGATCGAGTGGAAAGACGGCGAGACCCGCCTCGTCGGCGGCCGCGCGGAGATCCCGGTGCCGGAAAATCCCGGCGATCTGAACGCATTTCTCAAGCAAACCGCGCCCATTAGCGTCTTCCTGGAATCCGAGTGGATCGACAACGCCCGCCTCGCCGCCTGGCTGCCGGAGAAAAAATCACCGCTCGCCGCGGGGAGCGGCCGCGTGAATCTCATCATCGCCGGTACTCCCGCCGCCCCGAAGATCGACTTCGAGGCCCAGCTCCAGGGCTTGGCCGTGCCGGATCAACCGGATGTGCCGGTTACGGATGCGACCCTGGAACTCGACGGCGCGGAAGGTTCGCTCGTGCTTGCGGGCGAGATCCGCCCCGCCTCCTACCCTCCGGTAACCCTTTCCGGAAAGATGCCCTTCAAACCCGGCGAATGGGCGGAAAACCCGGGCGCGGTGCTGGAAGAACCGCTCGAAGCCCGCGCGAATATCCCGCGGCTGGACCTGAGCACGTTCCAGAAGATGGTACCCGCGGCACAAACGCTGGCGGGAAATCTGGAAGGCCATTTCAGCGCGGGCGGGAAACTGGGCGCACCGCAGCTCTCCGGCGAGCTGCGCCTGTCCGGCGGAGCCTTCGCCCTGAAGGACTCCGAGGTCCCGCCGGTCTCGAATGCCGCGGCCCTGCTCCGACTGGAAGGCCAGGAGATCCGGCTGGAAACCCTCTCCCTGGAACTCGCGGGAGGCAGCGTGAGCGGCAGCGGCAAGGCCGGGCTCCAGGATGCGGCGAATCCAGCCCTGGACTTTTCCCTGCAGGGCAGCTCCCTGCCCGTGAAGCGGGATGAATCGATGATCGTGCGTGCGGACGCGAATCTGGACCTCCGCGGCACACTGCAGCAGGCCGCCCTCTCCGGCACGGTGGAGATCGTGGACAGCCTTTACTACAGGGACTTCGAAATCCTGCCCGTGCGCGTCCCTTTCACCGCGCCTTCGCGGCCGAAGCTCCCGGCGATCGATCCGGAAGAAAAGTCCGCCGATATGCCGGAGCCTTTCCGGAACTGGACCTTGGACGTGCGGGTCCGCACCCGGGATCCCCTGCTCATCCGCGGCAATCTGGCGGACGGTTCGGCCATCGCGGACGTTCGTTTCGGCGGCACGATCGGCAATATCCAGCCCCGGGGCAGCGCCATCATCAGCAACGCCACCGCCCGCCTGCCCTTCAGCACCCTGGAGGTGAACAACGGGGCCGTGCTCTTCACCCCGGAGGGCGGGCTGAATCCCGAATTGAACATCCGCGGCACCTCCACCATCGGCCGCTACGAGGTGAACGTCTATTTCTACGGCCCGGTGAACTCGCCCAAAACGGCCCTGACCTCCGATCCGCCGCTGCCGGAGAGCGAAATCATGACCCTGCTGGCCACCGGCACCACCTCGGACGGCCTGGAGGGCGGCCAGGCCGCCACCATGAAGGCCGCGCAACTGCTGGTGGAGGAATGGAGGAAAGGCCGCCTGCCCTTCGCCGAGCAGGTCGCAAAGGTCATGGAAGTCGTGAACCGGGTGGACGTCCGCATCGGCGAGGACGATCCCCTGACCGGCAAGCGCCTGAATTCCGCCACCATCGAGCTGGACGACCGTTGGTACGTCAGCGGCTCGGTGGACAAGCAGAGCAATACCCGCGTCCTCGGCGCTTTCGTGATCCGGTTCAAATGAGGAGAGACAGAAGACTGCAAGACGCAAGATGCAAGACCGGAGCCTTCAGTATCCGGCCCGCCCTCTCGTCCTCTCCTGCATTTCGACTTCAAGTGTTGAGTCTTGCGTCTTGCGGTCTTCTGTCTTCGGCGCAAAGCGCCGATCTCAGGGTGGAAGGCCTGCGCTCGATGAAGGAGTCCGAGGTTCTCGACCTGCTCGGCGACCGCCTGGAGCACGTGAAGAACAAACCCCCGAACGTCTCCCGCGCCAGCGACGCCGCCTTCCTGCTGGAAACCTTGATGAAACGCCAGGGCTTCCAGAGCCCGGAGGTGCAGCCCCTGATCTCGGGGAATACCATCCGGCTGGTGGTCGAGGAAGGGCCGCGATTGTCCATCGGCTCGGTGAATGTCCCCGGCTTTCCGGAGGAGGATCAGGTGCGCCTTTCCCGCCTTTTCAAGCTCCCGGGGCAGGAGCGCGTGCTGCGCCCCGGGCAGGAGCCGCCCTTCCGGGAGAGCGACGTGGCAGAGGGCCTTTCCCTATTGGAGGCGGACTTCCGCTCCCGCGGCTATTGGCGTGCGGAGGCGAAGGTGGGCAAACGCGGCATCACGCCCGGCACCGCGGAAATCTCCTTCATCATCCGGATCGATCCCGGCCCGCTCCACCACCTCGGCGAACCGCGATTCGACGGGGCGCCGCCGGAGCTGATGGGCAGCCTGCGGGCCACCACCGCCCCGCACGTGGGCAAGGTGGCCGATACGGACCTGCTTTCCGCCATCCGCAGCGAGGTGGAAGGCATTTTCCGCTCCACCGGCTACCCGCTGGAAACCTTCAAGATGAACCGCATCCTTTCCGGGTCCACGCTGACCCCGCGCTTCATCATCCAGTTCGGCACCCGCAGGCGTCTGGGCGAAGTGATCGTGAAAGGCGCGAAAATCACCGATACCTCCCGCATCACCGCGCGCTTCGAGGACCTGCGGGGAGAGTGGTTCGACGCGCAGGAATTCGACAACAGGCTCAAGAAGGTGCTGGCCACCGGGGCCTTTTCCTCCGTGCGGGTGGAAAACACCGCGGACGAGGCCGGAAATCTGGATGCCACCCTGCAACTCACCGAAGGCCGCGCCCGCGGCGCCTCCGCCTACGGCGGCTTCGGCAGCTACGAGGGCGGCATCCTGGGCCTGAAGTACCACGACCGGAATCTCTACGGGAAGCTCTGGAACTTCAGCGCCGGCGTGGAAGCCAGCTCCCGCGGTTTCCTGGGCGATATCCGCCTCTCCGAACCCTGGCTGCTCGATACGAACACCTACCTCGGCCTGCGGCTCTTCTCCGTGACCCGCTCGCTGGAAGGTTACGACAAGTTCGAAACCGGCCTCTCCGCGGAGTTCTCCCGCAACGATTTCATCGAGCACCTGGACGCCAGCATCATCCTCGGCAGCTCGCTGGTGAATATCGACAGCAACGGCATCCCCCGCGACGAACTCGGGGAAACCATATACACCCATCACTACATCCGCGCGGACGTGGGCTACGACCGCCGGGACGATCCCGTGTCCCCCGCCAGCGGCTATCATCTCAATGCCCTTCTGGAGGCCGGTTTCGTGGCCGGGGACACCAACTCGAATTACGTGAAATTCGAGACCCTGGGCGCGGGTTACGTGCCGGTGACGAAGAAGAGCCAGGTGAACCTGGGCGCGCGCGTGGGCATGCTTTTCCCCTCCACCGGGGTAGCGGACTTCCCCATCGACCTGCGGCTTTTCACCGGCGGAGCGGACACGGTGCGTTCCTTCCGCTTCAACGAGCTGGGCCCGCGCTCCCGCAGCAACGATCCGCTTGGCGGAGAGACCTACTGGGTGGCGAATGCGGAATACGTGCACGCCCTCTTCGGCCCGATGAAAGGGGTCGGCTTCATCGATGCGGGACATCTTTCCGCGGTGAACGACGGCTTCAGCTTCGAGTCCCCGGAGATCGCCGTGGGCCTGGGCCTGCGGATCGACCTGCCGGTAGGCCCCATCCGCCTGGAATACGGCCACAACCTGACCCAGGACGCGGGCGATCCCTCCGGTGTCTGGCACTTCGCCATCGGCGCGGCATTCTAGGAAAGCGCCATCACTTCGCCACCAGCGCCTGGTCGAGCCATTCCTCGAAGCGGATTGCCCCGAGCCTCGGGTTTGGCCCGGGGTTGAGGGACCGGTCGTCCAGCTTGATGCCGAAATAAGGGGTCTCCGGATCTCCAACGACCTCGCGCGCGTCCCCTTTAGCCTCCAGATAGCAGCGCACGAGCGCGGCCATGCCGACCCGCTCCGGCCCCGCCACTTCCTCCATGCCGTTCCGCGGCGCGGCCAGGGCGGCATCCGCCACCGCCTGCGCCACATCCTCCGCGGCGATCGGCTGGAACAATGCGGAGGACAGCCGGACCGACCCTTCCCCGCCGGATTGGGCGATGGCCCCGAGGAATTCGAAAAACTGGGTCGCCCTCACGATGGTATAGGGGATGCCGGACCGGGCGATCAATTGTTCTTGTGCCATCTTCGCCCGGAAATAACCGCCCTCGAGCAGGCGTTCCGTGCCGACGACCGAGAGCGCCACATGGTGTTTTACCCCGGCGGCCTTTTCCGCGGCCATGAGGTTGCGCCCGGAAGTCTCGAAAAATTCGAGCACGGCACGATCCTCGAAGGAGGGGGAATTCGCCACATCCACGACCACTCCGGCCCCATTGAAGGCTTCTGCCAGTCCTTCGCCCGTGAGGGTATTCACGCCGGACGACGGCGAGGCGGCAAGCACCTCGCGACCCTTCCCGCGGAGAATTTCCACCACCTTGCTGCCAATCAGGCCGCTGCCGCCG
>CBFGVD010000329.1:0-4557 GCA_965651965.1 uncultured Verrucomicrobiaceae bacterium
CAACACCGTGCCCAGCGGCTCGCAGGCGAGCCCGTCGAAGTCCTCGTCCGCGGAAAAACTGCGGGCGTAGTAATCCGCGAAATCGATGGCCTCGCTGAGTTCCGCATCGGCTTCCATCACGGACTTCCCGGCATCCAGCACCATGGTGGCGACGGCTTCCCGGCGGTTCGCGGCGATGGAGGCGGCGGCCTTGCAAAGAAGTTCCCCCCTGCCCTGCCAGCCGAGGTTTTTCCACGGCTCCCGCGCTTCGACGGCAGCCGCGAGCGCGCGCTCGATCTGCTCCGGCCCGGCCAGCGCGTGACGGTAGGCCGTCACGCCCGGGCGAGAAGGATCGCTCGCCTCAGCTTCCGCGGTTCCGGACATCGTTTCGCCCGCAATCTGCAAGGGCACGAAGGCAGGCGGGGCGGCTTTCAATTCATCCACCCGCCCGCGGATCCAGCGCACATTATGGAGGAGCGACCAATCGGTGTCCGCCTCGTTGCGGAAAGGGGCGTCCAGCGGAAGCGGCGGCCGTTGTTCCGTGGTCCGGTCCTGCACCCGCTGCGGCCCGGCATGGGTCGTTTCCATGATGGCGCAGGCATTCAGGAAGCGTTCCTTCTGCCGCTCCCAGGCGGCATCCCCCGGCTGCATGCCGAAGAGATCGTGCAGGAAATTCTCCGGCGAGGTGTTCTCGTCCAGACGGCGGACAAGATAGGCGATGGCGCTGTGGAAGTCCTCCCGCTTCACCACCGGCGCGTAGAGCAGCAAGCCCTGCGCGGCATCCCGCACGGTGCGGGCCTGGTGGTTCGCCATGCCTTCCAGCATCTCGAATTCCACCCGGTCCTCCACCCCTTCCCTCGCGCGCAGCAGCAGGCCGTAGGCGATGTCGAAAAGATTGTGGCTGGCCACGCCCAGGCGCACCGCGCGGGCATTCTCCTTCCGGCAGCCCTCGTGCAGCATGCGCTTGAAATTCGCGTCCACCTCCACCTTCGAGCGGTAGGGTGCCAGCGGCCAATCGTGGATCTCCGCATCCACTTTTTCCATCGCCAGGTTCGCGCCCTTCACGATGCGGATCTTGATGCCCGCCCCGCCCGCATCCACCCGCTTGCACGCCCAGGCATTCAGCTCCCGCTGCACCGGCCAGGCGTCCGGCAGGTAGGCCTGGAGCACGATGCCCGCTTCCAGCCCGTGGAATTCCGGCTCGCCCAGCACTTCCCGGAAGGCCGCGCAGGTCAGGCGCAGGTCGCGGTATTCCTCCATGTCCAGGTTCACGAATTTCGCCCCGCCGTCCTGACGGCGGTGCTGCATGGCCGCGCGGTAGAGCAGGCGCAGGCGCTCCTTGATCGCCACCAGCGTTTCCTCGAAGGCCACCAGGTGGATCTGGCTGAAGATCGCGGAAATCTTCACCGAGATGTAGTCCGTGTCCGGATCGGCGAGGCGGGCCAGATTGGAGTCCAGGCGGTGTTTCGCTTCTTCCTCTCCCAGCACGGCCTCGCCGAGCTGGTTCAGGTTCATCCGCATCCCGGCTTCCCGGCGGCGGATCAGGTGCTTGCGCAGCTTCTCCTCCTCCGCCGGCAGGATCACGGAGGCGCTCTCCTGGCGCATGCGTTCGGCTACCAGCGGCATCACCACGTCCGGCACCACGGCGGAGGCGAGCTCCCCCGCGCGCATCGCCATGCGCGCGCCCAGCGGCAGGTACTCCGGCACCCCGTAGTCCTCGATCAGATCGCGGAAGCGCTTCGCCTCCCGCGCGGCCGTCGGCGGGCGGAAAACCTGGTCCGCCATCGCGAAGGTGAAGGCCTTGCCCGCGGCATCGTGCATCATCGCCGCCATCTGCCGCGCCTGCATCCTCTCGTTCCAGCGCTGGCCGCGCGTGGCCTCCCGCAGGAGCTCCGCGGCAAGCTCGACCGCCTCCCCCGGAAGTTCGGCATCCGAAGGCCGGAATTCACGGCAACGGTCGATGCGATCGCACACACTAGTCATACCCGTCACTTTAACCCGAGCGTCTTGACCGAATACGCCATGGGCCTCGCGGCGGGGGGTCAACTTTTCCGAATGCCGCGCGCTTACCGGCCTATCCCTGTCCCCTCCACTATGGCACGGATTCGCGGGCTTTCCTGCGGGATGCGGGAATGACAGCATTCCCCGCATGACTCCGCGGCCCGGATCGCGTAGGAGGAGGGCTCATGAAAGCCCTGCGCCTCCTTTTCCTCCTGCCCGCCCTCGCCTCCGCCCAGGAAAGCATCGAACGCCTCGACCCCGCGCTGGACGAAATTCTGGCGCCCGACGCGAAAATCGAAACGCTCTGCAAGGGCTTCGACTGGGCCGAAGGGCCCGTATGGGACGAAAAGGAGCGCCGGCTGCTTTTTTCCGACGTGCCGCGGAACACGATCTATCAATGGAAAGAGGGCGACACCGAAGCAAAGGTCTTCATGAAACCCTCCGGCTATACCGGGGTGGCACCCTACGGCTCCGAGCCGGGCTCGAACGGCCTGGCGATGGACGACAAGGGCATACTCTATTTCTGCGAGCACGGCGACCGCCGCGTCTCCTACCTCACCCCCGGCGGCGGCAAGCGGACCCTGGCCGACAACTACAACGGCAAGCGTTTCAACTCCCCCAACGACCTGGCCATAGCGGCGAACGGCGACGTGTATTTCACCGATCCGCCCTACGGTCTGCCGGGCCGGGAGAAGGACACCGAATTCCGCGAGCTACCCTTCCACGGCGTCTATCGCGTGACCCCGCAGGGCGTGGTCTCGCTGGTGACGCGGGACCTGGACCGCCCGAACGGCGTGGCGCTCTCCCGCGACGGGAAAACGCTCTACGTGGCCCAGTCCCACGGCCCCGCCCCGATCATCATGGCCTACGCCCTGGAAGCGGATGGCTCGGTGAAAGACGGGAAGCTCTTTTTCAACTGCAAGGACCTGAAAGGCCCGGGCGCTCCGGACGGCCTGAAAGTCGATGCCAAGGGCAACGTCTTCTCCACCGGCCCGGGCGGCTGCCTGATCCTGAGCCCGGAAGGAAAATTGCTCGGCCGCATCCTCTGCGGCAGGCCGACCGCGAATGTCGCCTTCGGCGAGAACGGCGCGCGTCTTTACCTCACCTCCGACGACCGGATCCTGCGGGTAGCGCTGAAACGCTGAAGCCGGAGGCCTTGGACTGCGGCAGCCTGCTGCCGCTTTGGCAAGGCCAGCCTGCTGGCCGGGAGAAACCTTGAGGCATGCCTTCAAAGGATGACCGCAAAGACTCAGAGGCCGCAGAGGATCGCGAAGAAAAGTCTTTGGAAAATCAACCTCCGCGCCTCCACCACCTCCACGCCTGACCGGAAAGTCCCACCACCGTACAGTCCCGCAGCAGGCTGCGGGAAAAAAAGCGGCAGCAGGCTGCCGCAGTCCAGGGCGGCTGCGCCGCGGCTCACTTCCGCGCCGCACGCATCGCCGCGGCGATCTCCTCCGCCGCGTCCTCGGGCAGGGTATTGTGCCGGCCTCCGGTAATCTCCGTGTAGCGGACCGTGCCCGGGTATTCCTCCGCCAACGCACGGGACATCGCCACCGGGATCACCTCGTCATCCGAACCGTGGAAAATGAAGACCTCCCCGCCCGCACGGTCGATTTCCCCGAGGCGTGCCCGGTTATCGAAGCGGTGGAGGACGATGAATCCCAGATTCACGCCGAAAACCGCCTCGGTCATCTCCATGGTGCTGGTGAAGGGTGTCAGCACCACCCCGCGGCGGATCCCGAATTCCTCCGCCCCCATCAGGCAGACGGCGGCCCCCAGGCTGTGGCCGAAAAATCGCAGCCTCTCCCGGTCCCCGGGCAGGGTCCAGCCGAGCGAGGCTGCTGCGGCAGGCACGGCGGCTTCGAGGGAACGGCGGATCGTCGCGGGCCGGGGCTGCCCGGTGCAATTGCCGTAGCCGGGGATATCGATCATCAGATAGGCGTCCTCCGCGGGGGCGTGCTCGCGCAGCCAGTCGGACCACTCCAGGGCCAGGGTGCCGTTCCCGCCGCAGACGATCCAGAGGCGTTCCGGCGCGGAGGATCGCGACAGCAGGTAAGCCTGCTGCTTGCCGGAGGAGGTTTCGTAGGAGACAACCGCGGTTCCCGGCTCCGTACCCCAGCGGTCCACGTGCCCGGCACCATAGGGCCGCGGCAGGTAGATCAACTTGCTCTGGCAAGCGGTCAGGAAACCCAGCACTCCCACGACCGGAAGGATCAGCCACAGGCAGAGGGCGCGGAGAAGCCGGAATTTTCGGGCCACGGGGAACCGCTACCCCTGCCCGCCGGAGCCGTCGAGGCCGATTCCAAATCTGCTGACACTCCTTCTTGCGAGATCCGCCCCGCTCCGCTTGTAATACCGGGTCATGAAAGCCCCGCTACTCTCCCTGCTCCTGGCCCTCCCCCTCGCCGCGGAGGAACTCCCGTCCATCGCCCTGATGAAATCCGCGGCGGATGCCTTCCTCGGCACACAGGGTGATGTATGGGATACGCAGAAAGATATGGCTTTTGCCGGGCTGGGCGCTATAACAGCCCTGCTGACCTGCAGCCGCCTGCATGATCGTCAGCTTGCTGAGCGATA
>CBFGVD010000330.1:0-4544 GCA_965651965.1 uncultured Verrucomicrobiaceae bacterium
GGTTATCCAGTGAAATGAATTCCCGATCGGCCTCCGGATTGAAGCCAGAAGGACATATTGATCTTGGCGTTTTAATTAAAGATATAATGATTCGACCAGATTTGTCGATCCTTTTTCCGGGCAACGAACACCCGCGGGTTGACGGAGGCAAGCCGCCGGGGACGCACCCGGCCGCATTCGTTCCGGAGCTTTCGGGATCGACGCCGGGCGGGAAAAAACTTCGTGCCCGGCGGGACGGATGGGGCCACCCTCGGAGCCATCCGATGAAGCGCTTCCTCGTCCTGCTCGCCCTGCTGCCCGCCTGCAACAAGGAGAAGGCCGCCGCCCCGGCCGCGGCGGCGGCCCCTGCCGGAGCCCCTGCACCCGGTGCCGGGCTGGAGCGGAAGGACGGCATGGTGCTGCTGAAGGGCGGCTCCTACATGATGGGCCGGGACGGCTCCTTCGAGACGCCCTACGGCCTGAAGAGCTTCCCGGAGGAATCCCCGGCCCACCGGGTGACGGTGAAGCCCTTCTGGATCGACGAGACGGAGGTGACGAACGCGCAGTTCCGGGAATTCGTGAAGGCCACCGGCTATGTCACCTTCGCCGAGCGGCAGGTGAAGCCGGAGGATTTCCCGGAGGAAGCGCGCGCCGGCCTGCCGGAGGGGGGCTTCGGCAACGGCTCCATCATCTTCCGCGAGGACGCGCACATCGAGGGCGACCCGAACATCCCCGGCCGCTCGCTGGAGTGGTGGAAATGGCTGCCGGAGGCGAACTGGCGGCAGCCCCGGGGCAAGGGAAGCAGCATCGAAGGCAGGGACGACCACCCCGTGGTGTGCGTGACCCACGAGGACGCGGCCGCCTACGCGAAATGGGCCGGCAAGCGCCTGCCGACGGAGGCGGAGTGGGAATTCGCCGCGCGCGGCGGCCTGGAAGAAAAGATCTACTGCTGGGGAGACGAGCTGAAACCGGGGGACCGCTGGATGGCGAATACCTGGCAGGGCGAATTCCCCAACAAGAACACCGCGGAAGACGGCTACACCGGCAGCTCCCCGGCCCGCCGCTACCCGCCGAACGGCTACGGCCTGTACGACATGGCGGGCAACGTGTGGGAAATCTGCAGCGATCTCTACGACCCGGCCTATTTCACCGATTGCGATCCGGACAACCCGCAGGGCCCGGCCCAGTGGGTGAACCGCGATACCGGGCTGCGGAACGACGGCAAGGTCCACCGCGTGACGAAGGGCGGCTCCTTCCTCTGCCATGTCTCCTACTGCATGCGCTACCGGCCCGCCGCGCGGCACTCCCAGGACAGCGAATCCCCCACGAACCACACCGGCTTCCGCTGCGTGAAGGACACGTGACCCCCGCGCGGCGCGTGGCGGGAAGCTGTCATCCGTGATAGGAGGGGCCCGGCGGCCCGCGTTCGCTACTCCTGCCCATGAAATCCGCTCCCCTGCTTCTCCCGCTGTTCCTCGCCGGAGCCCTCCGCGCGGCGGACCCCTGCCGGATCGAGATCGTGGACGCGGAGAACGGCTGGCCGGTGCCGCTGGTGGAGCTGCGGACCACGCACGAGGCCCGCTTCACGAGCGACAACGCGGGCCTGATCGCGGTGGACGAGCCGGAGCTTTTCGGCCGGCCGGTATGGTTCCACGTGAAAGGCCACGGCTACGGGGTGGAGAAGGACGGCTTCGGCTACGAGGGCGTGCGCACCCGGCTGGAGGCGGGCGGGCGGGTGAAGATCGAAGTGGAGCGCCGCAACATCGCCAAGCGGCTGGGGCGGCTGACCGGGGCGGGGCTTTTCGCGGAGGAAAGGAAGCTCGGCGGCGCGGCGCGGGCGGAGGAGAGCGGCGTGTCCGGCTGCGATTCCGTGCTGGTATCGCGCCTGGGCGGGAAGCTCTTCTGGCTGTGGGGGGATACCTCGCTGCCCGGCTATCCGCTGGGGGTCTTCCACTCCACCGCCGCGCTCACCTCCCTGGGGCCGATCCGGGAATTCCGGCCGCCGCTGGAGATTTCCTACGAGTATTTCCGCGGTCCGGGAGGCGAGCCGCGGGGGGTGGCGGAGATGGAGGGCAAGGGCCCGACCTGGCTGGGCGGCATGACCTGGCTGGGCGATCCGGAGAAGCCCGGGCGGCTGGTGGCCACGTATTCGAAGATCGAGGGCCACCTGAGCGAATACGAGATCGGCCTGTGCGAGTGGGACGGGAGCGCGCGGCGCTTCAAGAAGGTGAAAACGCTGTGGGAAAAGAAAGACGGCAAGAAGCCGCCGGTGCCGCGGGGACACCCGGTGCGCTGGACGGAGGACGGGCGGGAGTGGCTGCTTTTCGGCGACCCCTTCCCCGCCCTGCGCTGCCGGGCGGATTACGAATCCTGGAGCGACCCCGCGGCATGGGAAGCCCTCCCGGCACCCGCCGCGCCGCGGAGCGCGGCGGACGGCGCCGCGGTGAAGCCGCACCGCGGCTCGATCGCGTGGAGCCCCTTCCGCAAGCGCTGGATCGCCGTCTTCACCGAACACTCCGGCAAGCCCTCCGCCTTCGGGGAAATCTGGTATGCGGAGGCCGCTTCCCCCCTGGGCCCGTGGGGGAAGGCGGTGAAAATCCTGACGCACGACAACTACACCTTTTACAACCCGCGGATCCACCCGGAGCTGACGCCGGAGGACGCCTCCTTCATCGTCTTCGAGGGCACCTACACGGCGGAATTCGCCGACCACGCGCGGCCGACGGCGAAGTACAACTACAACCAGATCCTCTACCGCCTGGACCTGGACGACCCGAAGCTGGCGGGAGCCGCGGAGTAGGCGAACCGCAAGGCAGAGCGCAGGGTGCTCCGGGGCCGCGGGCGCTTCAGCCCGCCTTTTCGATCACCGCGTAGGCGTTGTGATTGTGGATCGACTCGAAGTTCTCCGCTTCCACCCGGTACCAGGTGATGTCGGCGTGCGCGTTCGACCGCGATGCCACGTTCCGGACCAGGTCCTCGACGAAGACCGGATTGTCGTAGGCGCGCTCGGTCACGGCCTTTTCATCGGGCCGCTTCAGCAGGCTGTACAGCTCGCAGCTCGCGGAGCGTTCGACCAGTTCCACCAGGTCCTCGATCCACACGGGCTCCTTGCAGCGGACGGAGTAGGTCACCACGCCGCGCTGGTTGTGCGCGCCGCGGTCGCTGATCTGCTTGGAGCAGGGGCAGAGCGTGGCCACCGGGACCATGACGGTGACGATGAAATCGAGCGGGCCGTCCTTTTCGGCCTCCACCTCGAAGCGGACCTCGTAGTCCATCAGGCCGAGCTGGCCGGTCACGGGCGCGGCCTTCGAGCGGAAAAAGGGAAACTGGAACTCGACGTGGGCCTTCCGCGCGTCCAGGCGCTTGAGCAGTTCGCGGGGGAGATTCGCCATGGTCCGCACGTCGATGCAGGAGCCGTGGGAATTCAGCACCTCCACGAAGCGGCTCATGTGGGTGCCCTTGTAGTGGTGGGGCAGGTCCACCGCGAGGGCCACGGTGGAAACGGTGCGCTGGGTGGCGCCGCCCTTGTCCCGGACTTCCACCGGGAAGCGCAGGCCCTTCACCCCCACGCGGTCGATCGCCAGGTTGCGGTCGTCCCGCTCGTTCTGGGTATCCTTGAGTTCCTTCATCGCCGTTCTTGGAAACGACGGAAGCCCGCCCGGTGGACGGGCAGGCTTCCGGTAAAGCTTTGCGTGTGGATCCGCTCCTGCCGCCCGCTCAGGGCATCAGGTTCACGGCGCGGGAGCGCTTGATCGAGCGGGTGATCTTGCGGTGAAGCTTCGCCGAGACGCCGGTGACGCGACGGGGAAGGATCTTGCCGGTTTCCGAAGTGAACTTCGAAAGCAGATCGGGATTCTTGTAATCCACCCCTTCCGCCGGGATATCGTGGCGGCGGGTGGTCATCTTGCGGTTCGACTTGCGGAAGGCGATCCGGCGTTCGACGGTCTTCGGTTCGGGCATGACTTAGCGGAGTTCGCGGTGGACGGTGCGGCGCTTCAGGGAAGGATTGAATTTGACCTTCTCCAGGCGGCCCGGGGTGCGCAGGCTCTTCTTGTTGCGCGTGGTCACGTAGCGGGACGGAGGCTTGCCCTCCGCACGCGCTTCCGTGCATTCGAGGATGATAATGTCGCGTGGCATGAGCGGGAAGTTGGGGCGCGAAGGCTAGTTCAGTCGTCGTCCTCGTCAAGCGAAACCGTTTCGGAATCTTCGTCGTCCTGATAATGGCCGCCGGCGAAGCCGACTTCGTTGGAGGGGCGGAAGCGGCGGTTGCCGTATTCCTTTTCCCACTGGGCCTGGCATTCCACCGTCAGGCGGGCGAAGGGGATGGCCTCCAGGCGGGCCTGGGGGATGTTTTTCCCGGACATCTCGCAGACGCCGTAAACCCCGCGGTCGATGCGGCGGAGGGCCTGCTCGATCTCGTAGAGGGCGTCCTGCTCCTTGGCCAGCACGCTGAGGGCGAAATCCCGGTCGTAGGCGTCGCTGCCGGCGTCGCCCTGGTGCATGCCGCTGCCGGAGGCCTCGCTGCCTTCCGGGGCGTTGCGGATCTCCCCGGTCATGCCGGACAT
>CBFGVD010000331.1:0-4544 GCA_965651965.1 uncultured Verrucomicrobiaceae bacterium
CGCCATGACGGCTAGGTGCTTGGTGCAATCCTCATGAAAGAGGAAGCCGCGTCCATGGGGCCGAGAAAACCATGGTGCCTCCTCCTCCTCCCTTTCGCCCTGTCTGCTCCGGAGCCCGCAGGGTTCCATTGTCACAACGTGTTTCTTTCAAGCTGATTAAATAATAAAACAAGAAACCGGATCGATCCGGAATTCCGCGCCACGACCATGAAAATTCCCGTTCCCCTGTTGTTGCTGCCCCTTGCGGGCGTGATGTCCGCCCCGGCGGAAGTCACGGACAATCTCGTTGCCTACTGGGATTTCGAAGCAGGCACCGCCAATCATTCTTCCGCCTCCGGCGGTACCGCCTACGATGGCACCCTGATGGGAGATGCCGGCACCGGCGGTGTCCCGAAAGTGGGCGCCGGTGCGCTTTCGCTCGATGGTGCCGGAGATTACCTGGATGTGGCCGCCACCGTGGATGTGAATCTCCCCTGGACCGTGTCCGCTTGGTTCCGTGCGGATGTGGCTCCTACGGGCCGCGGCATGGTCTTCGAGAGTTCGGGCTCTTACTCGATCTCCTACGGCATCCGGGAAGGCTCTCCCGCGGCCAATACCAATTTCCAGGCCTACAGCGATACGGCAAGCGGAAGCGATCCCTTCAGGGATTTCCAGGTGGAGGATGCCGCGACCGCCAATACCTGGCACCACATCCTGCTCGCCTTCACCCCCGCCACCGCGACCGAGGCGGGCTCCGTCACCGGCTATCTCGATGGAGTGCAGGCCTACTCGCTCCCGGTCCCCGCGGGCATGACGCTCACCGCCGCGAACGGCTTCCACGTGGGTACCTATCGCGCCGCGAACGACCGCTGGTTCGACGGCTCGATCGACGAGGTCGCGATCTGGGGCCGCACCCTTGGCGAGGCGGAGGCGATCGAAGTCCACTCCCGCGGAAGCCAGGGGGATTCCCTCCTCGCCGCGAAGTACAGCGTGGTCCTGAGCGCCGCTCCGGCCGGCCAAGGCACCGTGGGCGGCACCGGTGTTTACGATCCTGGCGATCAGGTTCCCGTTTCCGCCGTCCCGAATCCGGGCTACGTCTTCCTCGCGTGGGATGGAGATTTCGCAGGCGAACCCGCCTCCTTCACCTATACCGCAACCGCGGATGCCGTCGCCACCGCCACCTTCGGGGAGGATGATTCCGATCCCGATGGAGACGGCCTGAGCAACTACCGGGAAATCGTGGTCCTGGGCACCCTGCCGGACAATCCCGATACCGATGGCGACCGGATCCCGGATGGAGCGGAGGCCGATATCACTTCGACCGATCCGAAGACGAGCGACGCCGAACTGGTTGCCTTCGTCGAGGAGAACCTCTGCCCGAATTCCCACGCCGGCGCGATCGCCCTCGCCGGGCCCCGCATCGAGCGCGATCCCTCGAACGGCCTGATCAGCCTTTTTCTGGGGATCTCCGGTTCGGCGGACCAGCAGTCCTGGCTGCCGATCGGCCTGGATGATCCTTCCGTGAGCATTACCCCCGTCGCGGACGGCTGGGACATCACCATCCCCGCACCGTCCACGGCCGTGGACAGCTATATCCTCATGGGCCGCAAGCCCTGAACCCGCTTCATCGCACGACCCCCGAATCCCGCATTATGAAAACTTCCTTTCTCTTCTTCATCTCCCCGCTTCTCCTCCTTGCTCCCTGCACGCAGGCGGCGCTGACCACCGGTCTCGTGGCTTACTGGAATTTCGAGGGAAATTCCCTCAATGCCGGCACGGGAGCGGACAGCGGCGGCTCCGCCTACGATGGCATCCTCATGGGCGATGCCGCCACCACCGGGACGCCCCGGGCCGGCTCCGGCGCTCTCCTCATGGACGGCAGCGGCGACTACATGGACGTGACTTCCGTCGTGGATGTCAACCAGCCGTGGACGGTATCCGCATGGTTCCTCCCCGAAACCGCTCCCACGGGCCGGGGGATGATCTTCGAGAACTCGGGCAGCTTCGCGATGTCCTACGGCATCCGGGAGGGTACCCCCGCGGCCAATACCAATTTCCAAGTTTACGGCGATACGGCCGGCGGCAGCGATCCCTTCGCGGACCTGCAGGTGGCCGATGCCTCGACCATCGCCACCTGGCACCACATCGTCCTCTCCTTCACTCCCGCCACCGCCTCCGTGGCGGGGTCGGTCACCGGCTATCTCGATGGCGTCGCGAGCTATTCGCTCGTGATCCCCGCAGGCATGACGCTGGTAGCAGGAAACGGCTTCCACGTGGGCACCTACCGCGCCGCGAACGACCGCTGGTTCGACGGTTCGATCGACGAGGTCGCGATGTGGAACCGCACCCTGGACGGCACGGAAGCGGCCGGAGTGCATCTCGCCGGCTTGAACAACCAGTCCATTCCCGAACCCTCCGTCGCCCTGCTGGGCGGCCTGGGCCTGCTCGGGCTCTTGCGCCGCCGCGTTTCTTGAGCCCGGCCCGATGACAATCATCCACCGACCTTTGCTATGAAAATCTTCAAGATCGCTCTGGGCAGCCTGTTGCCGCTTTCCGCGGCGAATGCCGACCTGGCGACGAATCTCGTCGCGTATTACGACTTTGAACAAACCGGTGCTCCCGGCCTGGCGAACAAGGCTCCGGGGGCGGACTCCGGTGACGCCCTGCGCGGCGGCACCCTGCATTCGGACTGGGCCGCGGGGGAAAACCCCACCGGCCCGGGATTCGCCGGAAAGGAGGACTACACCGGAATCTCCGGCACCAGCGACCGCTCGCTCCTGATCGCGGGGAATGCCCTCAATCTCGACGACGACCGCGACGAATACGTGGAGATTCCCTTGGGAAGCACCCGGCTCGGCGGTTCCTTCTCGATCTCCGTGTGGCACGCGCTGACTCCCGGGAATGCCAATGCCAGCAATCGCTACCATGTCTTCGAGTCCGGCAACGGCTACGATATTTCCTGGGGCACCGCCGCCACCTCCTTCACCGCGCCCCAGCCGTTGTATCCATATCTGGCGTACGTGGGGGAAGGCGCGAGCTTCGGCTCCACGTCCCTCGAATCCGTGGTCTGGAACAACGTGGTCCACTCCTTCACGTCGGACGGGACCACCACCACCTTGCGGCTTTTCCTGAACGGGGAATTCGTCGCCAGCAGCACCGTACCCTCCTCGGCGATGGATTTCCCGTCGATTCTCCTCGGCCGGCATCGCACCACCGTAGCCCAGGACCGGGATTGGGATGGAATGCTGGACGAAGTGGGCGTGTGGGACCGCGCCCTTTCCGCCTCCGAGGCGAAGGAACTCTTCCTCCGCGGTGCCGAGGGCCTGGGAATCACGGCCGACCTAGGGTCGGCGAACAAGGCATTCATCTCCCTCGCCGCCTCGCCGGAGGAGGGGGGGATCGTGCTCGGCACCGAACTCTACGAGATCGGCACGGAAGCGTCTATCCAGGCATTTCCGGCTCCCGGCTACCTTTTCGGCGGCTGGAGCGGGGCGTTCCAGGGCCGGCCCGGGGTCTTCGGCCATACGGTCGCCGCTTCGGTGGAGTCCGTGGCTTCCTTCCTCCCCGATACCGCGGATGACGACAACGACGGGCTCAGCAACTTCGAGGAGCTCGTCATCCATTTCACCGTGCCGGACGATGCCGATACCGACGACGACGGCATCTCCGACGGCGACGAGATCGCGGGCTCCCTCACCGACCCCCTGGTCAGCCAGGAGGCGGCGATCCAATACATTCTCGCGAATCTCTGCGACGGCGGGATCCAGCCCGGTGACATCGTGCTCGCCCGGGATGCGGGGACGAACACCCTGGCCTTCCGCCTGAAGGCCGCCGCATCCACCACGCTCTCCGGCTGGGATGCGATAGCCCCCTCCGCAGCCGGGGTGACTTCGGGAACCGCCGGGGCGGACTTCCTGCTGAATGTCCCGGGCACGTCCGATGCCAAGCGTTTCTTCCGTTTCGAGGTGGAGGCCCCTTGAGGCAGGGGCGGGGAAGCCGGAGGGGCGGCTGCGGCCTTGACGCTGCCAGCCCCTCCGGTGACTGTCCCGCCGGCATGAATCTTGTCGAACTGGCATCGCGGATCAAAGCCGCGCGGATGTCGAAGGGCTATACCCTCGACCGGGTGGCGGAAATATCCGGCCTCGGGAAAGGCCTCCTTTCAAAGGTCGAGAACTTCCGCGTCACGCCCTCCCTGCCGACTCTCGCCAAGTTGTGCGAGGCCCTCGGCATGAGCATGTCGGAGCTTTTCGAAGGCCTGGATGACAAGCCGAAGCTCAGCATCGTCCGTTCCTCGGACCGCAAGGAGATCGAGCGCGACCGGGATCAATCGGACATCAGCTACTTCGCCCTCGCGCACGGCCGCCCGGACCGGAATATGGATCCCTTCGTCCTGGAGGTCCCGGCGGGCGGCGGCCGCCGGGAGGCCATGCCGCACGAAGGCGAGGAATTCCTCATCGTCCTCGCGGGCGGCATCTCCTTCGAATACAACGGGGAGATCCATTCCTTGAAGGAGGGCGATGCCGCCTACTTCGACGCCGAGGTGGACCACCGGGTTTTCAATCCCG
>CBFGVD010000332.1:0-4525 GCA_965651965.1 uncultured Verrucomicrobiaceae bacterium
CTATTGACTTAGCTGTAATTTTTAAAATCATCGGCGCGTTTCCATTCCCACCCCCCCCGCCAGCCGCATGACCGCACCCCCCCTCGTGCAGGAGGCCCTCCTGCCGGATGATCTGCTCGCCGACTTCGTGGCGCGGGCATCCGCCATGCCCGCCGAAGCCGCCCTGTGCGCGGGCGGTACCGTGCTTGCCGCGGGGGAACTGGAAGCGCGGGCCAACCGCCTGGCATGGCGGCTCCAGGAACTGGGAGCAGGCCCCGGCAAACACATCGGCATCGGTCTGGACCGCTCGGCGGACCTGCTGACGGCGCTGCTGGCGGTGGTGAAATCCGGCGCGGCCTACGTGCCGCTCGACCCCGCCTACCCCGGAGCCCGGCTGGCGCACATGATATCCTCCGCGGGCCTGGAACTGGTGATCAGCCGGGAAGAATTCGCGGCAAGCTTCCGCGCCGCCGGTGCACCGGCGGCGGTGGACGTGGCGGACCCTTCCCTGGACAAGCTTCCGGCGCATCCGCCCGCAAGCTCCGCGACCCCGGACCACCCTCTCTACGCCATCTTCACCTCCGGCTCGACCGGGCAGCCGAAAGCGGCCTCCGTCTTCCGGAAGGGCTTCGCGAACCTGCTGGCCTGGTACCGGTCCGAGCTCTCGCTCGGGCCCGCCGATTGCACGCTGGTGATCAGTTCGCCGAGTTTCGACCTCACGCAGAAGAATTTCTTCGCCCCCCTGCTCAGCGGCGGGCGGCTGGTGCTGGACGATTGCGGGACCTACGATATCTCGCGGATTTCCCGGCTGATCCGGGAACACGGGGTCACGCTGCTGAATTGCACGCCAAGCGCCTTTTACCCGCTGGTGGACGCCGCGGCCGCGGGCGGCTACGCGGAGCTGGCCTCCCTGCGGTTCGCGGTGCTGGGCGGGGAGCCGATCTCCATCCCGCGGCTCCGGCCCTGGCTGGAGCACCCGGCCTGCCGGGCGGAGGTGGTGAATACCTACGGTCCCACAGAATGCACCGATATCTGTGCCTTCCACCGGCTGCACCGGGGAAACCTGGACGACTTCCCCTTCGTGCCCTTGGGCCGGGAGATCCCGAACGTGACGGTCAGCATCCGCGACGAGGATCTGGCGGTACTGCCGGACGGAGAGCCGGGCGAACTCTGCATCGGCGGCGCGGGCCTGGGCGGCGGCTACCTGAACGACGACGAGCGCACCCGCAGCGCCTTCCCGCTGGCCGGCGCGATCTACCGCAGCGGCGACCTCGCCCGCAGGCTGCCCTGCGGCACCTTGGAATTCCGCGGCCGTGCCGACCACCAGGTGAAGGTGAACGGCTTCCGCATCGAGCTCGGGGAGATCGAGCTCGCCCTGGAGCGGCACGAGGACGTGCGTGAAGCGGTGGTCATCGCTCAGGACGGGCGCTTGATCGCGCATGTGAAGGGCTCCTGCCCGGTTCCCGCGCTGAAAGCTTTCCTCGCGGAATCCCTGCCGGCCTACATGGTGCCGGGCGAATTCCATTTCCGGGAAAACTTCCCGCTGACGCCGAACGGCAAGGTGGACCGGCTGGCGCTGGCAACGCCGGAAAAGTCACCCGTGACGCAAACGGAGGATCATGATAACCTGACCGCCCGAATCCTGATGCTCTGGTCCGAAGTGCTCGAACGCCCCGTCTCCGACACGAGGGCGAATTTCTTCGATCTGGGCGGCACCTCGATCCATCTGGCCGTGCTCCATGTGCGCCTGCGCGAAATGAGCGGCCGGGATCTGGCAATCACGGATCTCTTCGCAAGGCCGAGCGTGCAATCGCTGGTCGATTTCCTCTCCCCGCAAGCCGCAGGCAGCGCGGCCCCCGGCGCCCGGGACAGGGCGCGCCTGCAACAAGCAGGGCTCGCCCGATTCCGCCGCCCGTCCCCCCGATGAACGAAGAACTTCCCCGACCCGAGGCCATCGCCGTGATCGGCATGGCAGGCCGTTTCCCCGGTGCCGCGAATCCGGACGAATTCTGGCAGAACCTCATCGCCGGGAAGGACTGCATCACCCGCTTCGAGGGTCGTACCGGCGGCGACGGGCAGAAATACGTCGGCGCCCGCAGCATGATGGAGCGACCGGACCTCTTCGACGCCTCCTTCTTCGGCATTTACCCGAAAGAGGCCGAGCAAATGGACCCGCAGCACCGGGTCTTCCTGGAATGAGCCTGGGAGGCCATCGAGCACGCGGGCTACGACCCCGGCGCTTACCCCGGGATGATCGGCGTGTACGCGGGACTGAGCCTGAATACCTACCTGCTGCACAACCTGGGCAAGGCGAAGGAGCTGGCGAAGAACTACCAGGTGGCGGAGTACCAGACGATGCTCGGCAACGACAAGGACTTCCTGCCGGTCCGCGTCTCCTACAAGCTGAACCTGCGCGGCCCGAGCATGGCCATCCAGACGGCATGCTCCACCTCCCTGGTGGCGATCTGCCAGGCGGCGACCTCCCTGCTGACCTACCAGTGCGACATGGCGCTGGCGGGCGGCGTTTCCATCAGCTTCCCCCAGCAGCGGGACTATCTTTACACGGAGGAGGGCATGGTTTCCGGAGACGGAACCGTGAGGGCCTTCGACGCGGGGGCGAACGGCACGGTCTTCGGCCACGGCTGCGGCGTGGTACTGCTGAAACGCCTGAGCGAGGCGGTGGCGGACCGCGATCCCATCCTGGCCGTGATCAAAGGCTGGGCGGTGAACAACGACGGCTCCGACAAGATCGGCTTCGCCGCTCCCGGGCTGAACGCGCAGGCGGACGTGATCGCGCTGGCGCAGGCCGCCGCGGGCGTGCATCCCTCCGAAGTCTCCTACATCGAGGCGCACGGCACCGGCACGCCGCTCGGCGATCCCATCGAAGTGGCGGCGCTCACCAAGGCCTTCCGCGAAGGCGGGGCCGAAGGAAACGGCTACTGCACGCTCGGCACCGGCAAGACCCACATCGGTCACCTGGACGTGGCGGCGGGCGTGACCGGGCTGATCAAGACGATCCAGCAATTCCGCCACGGGAAGATCCCGGCGCTGCTGCATTTCAACGCGCCGAACCCGCGCATCGATTTCGCGGGCAGTCCCTTCGCCCCTGCCGCGGAGACCCGGGAGTGGGGCAAGAACGGATCGCCCCGGATCGCGGGCGTGAGCGCCTTCGGCGTGGGCGGCACGAATGCCCACGTGGTGATGGAGGAAGCGCCCGAACCCGCTCCCGCGGCACCCGGCCGGAAGCAACAGCTCCTGGTGCTTTCCGCGAAGACTGCCACCGCCCTTGATGCAATGGCCGGAAATCTGGCGGCACATCTGGAGAGCGGCGACACCCCATCCCTCGCCGATACCGCCTTCACCCTGGCCACGGGCCGCCGCGCCTTCCCATTCCGCCGCCATGTGGTGGCAGCCGGTGCGGAAGAAGCCATCGCGAAGCTCCGCGAAGCCGCGAAGAGCGTCGCGGCGGGAGGCACCGCGAAGGTGGCCTTCCTCTTCCCCGGCCAAGGTTCGCAATACCCCGGAATGGGGCGCGAAATTTACGGCTCCGAGCCTGCCTTCCGCGCCGCCGTGGATGAATGCGCCGCGCACCTGCGGGGCCATCTGGGCGTGGACATCCGCGAGACCCTGTATCCCGACGAGGACGACCGCGAAGCCGCGGAAGAACACATCCACCAGACCTGGTTGACGCAGCCCTGCATCTTCACGGTGGAATACGCGCTGGCGAAGCTATGGATCTCCTGGGGCGTGAAGCCTTCCCTGCTGATCGGCCACAGCATCGGCGAATACGTCGCGGCGGTGCTCGCGGAAACCTTCAGCCTGGCGGACGCGCTGGGCCTGCTGGCCGCGCGCGCGCGGCTGATGCAGGAGCTGCCCTCCGGGGCGATGCTCGCGGTGCGCCAAGGAGCGGACGAACTGGTGCTTCCAACCGGCATCGACCTCGCGGCCATCAACAGCCCGAAGCTCTGCACGGTCTCCGGCAGCCATGAAGCGGTGGCCGCCTTCCAACGCGATCTGGAGGAAAGGAAGATCGCCTGCCGCCCGCTGAAGACTTCCCATGCCTTCCACTCCGCGATGATGGAGCCGATGGTGGCACCTTTCACCGCCGAAGCGGCCAAGCTGAAGGCGAAGGCACCCGCGATCCCCTGGATCTCGACCTGCACGGGCAAGGCGATGGATGCAACCACGCTCGCCGATCCCGGCTACTGGGCGCGACAGCTCCGCCACGAGGTGCGCTTCACCGACGCGCTCGCCACGGCCTTCGCGGAAGAAGGGCTCGTCCTCCTGGAAACCGGTCCCGGCCAGGCGCTCGCTCCCCTTGCGCGGCAGCACCCCGGGCGCGGCACGAGTACCGTTATTTCCACGCTGCCTTCTTCTTCGGAAGATACCGCGGATCTGCTCCAAGCGGCCGGCGAGCTTTGGAAATGCGGCGTTCCGATCGATTGGCCCGCATTCTTCGCCGGCCAGGAACGCTCCCGCGTCCACCCGCCGCCCGAGCCTGGCGAGCGCGGAAGCTACGGGATCTACCGGTCCTCGGACGACACCG
>CBFGVD010000333.1:0-4523 GCA_965651965.1 uncultured Verrucomicrobiaceae bacterium
GCGGGGTGGTGGGGCTGGTGGGTAAACCGGGCCGGGTGGCGGCGGGGGGGCCGGGGGTGGGCAAGTCCTTGGCCTACCTGCTGCCGGCGGCGCGCTATTCCCTGCAGGCGGGGCGGAAGGCGGTGATCTCCACCCACACGATCAACCTGCAGGAGCAACTGGTGCGGAAGGACATCCCGATCGTCCGCAAGCTTTTGGGGGAGGAATTGCCCGCGGTGCTCTTGAAAGGCCGCCAGAACTACCTCTGCCCGATGCGTCTGAAGCGTGCCTTTGAGCAGGCGGGGGACCTCTTCACCACCACCGAGAACGGCGAGCTGGAGCAGATCCGCCGCTGGGCGGAGGGGACGAAGGACGGGACGCTGAGCGACCTCGATTTCCAGCCGTCCATGAAGGTGTGGCTGCAGGTCTGCTCCGAGGCGCACGTTTGCACCGCGCGGCATTGCGGCCCGCGGGGGAACTGTTTTTTCCAGGAAGCGCGCAAGGCGGCGGCGGACGCGAACCTGATCGTGGTCAACCACACGCTGTTTTTCGCGCTGCTGGACACCGGGGACGCCTTCGAGGAGGAGAAGCCCTCCGGCTTCCTCTTCCCGAATGATTTCGCGATCCTGGACGAGGCCCATACCCTGGAGCAGGTGGCCGCGATCCAGCTCGGGCTGCGGGTGAGCCAGGCGGGGATGCGCTTCGATCTCCAGCGGCTCTACAATCCCCGGACGAAGAAGGGCTTGCTGCGCTCGTTCCGGAAATCCTCCGCGCTGCTGGCGGTGGAGGAGGCGCTGCGGGCCGCGGACGATTTCTTCGGCAACCTGGGGGATGCCGCGCGTTTCGGCGAATACTCGAAGGAATGGCGGGTGCGGGAGCCGGAACTGGTGCCGAACTCCGCCGCCGAACCGCTGCGGCGGCTGTGGCAGGAGATCGACGCTCTGGCGGCGGACGTGGAGAGCGAGACCACCCGCGCCGAGCTGCAGGATGCCGCGCGCAAGTTGCGGGAGACGCACGGGGCGATCGGCTGCTTCCTGGACCAGAGCGGGGAGGACAGCGTCCACTGGATCGAGCGCGCGGGGCGGGACGAGAGCCTGTTTTCCCTGCACGCCGCGCCGGTGCGGGTGGCGGACAAGCTGAGGCCGCTGCTTTTCGCCCCGGGCAAGACCTGCGTGATGACGAGCGCCACGCTGGGCGTGGGGGATCCGGATCTGAGCTGGTTCCGCGGCCGTGTCGGCGCGGAAGAGGTGCCCGCGCTGTGCATCGGCAGCCCCTTCGATTTCCAGAAGCAGATGAAGGTCTGCATCTGGAAGAACATGCCGGAACCCGCCGCACCCCAGTATGGCAAGGCCCTGGTGGAGGCGATCCGGGCGGCGGTGGAATTCAGCGAGGGCAAGGCCTTCGTGCTCTTCACCAGCTACCGGACGATGCGGGACGCGGCGGAGAAGCTGCGCCGCCACTTCGAGGGCAAGGGCTGGCGCCTGCTGGTGCAGGGGGACGGCATGCCGCGGCACCGGATGGTGGAGGAATTCCGCCGGGACCGGGACAGCGTGCTTTTCGGCACGGACAGCTTCTGGACCGGGGTGGACGTGCCGGGGGAAACGCTTTCGAACGTGGTGGTCACGCGCTTGCCTTTCGCGGTGCCGGATCACCCGCTCACGCAATCGCGGCTGGAAGCGGTGGAAGCGGAGGGTGGAAACCCCTTCATGGAATATTCCGTGCCGGAGGCGATCCTGAAGCTGCGCCAGGGCGTGGGGAGATTGATCCGCACGGCCAAGGACCACGGCCTGGTGTGCATCCTGGACAACCGGATCCTGACGAAGCGCTACGGCAGGCTTTTCCTGGACGCGTTGCCCGCCGCCCCGGTGGAGATCATCGGCGACCCGGGGAAGTAGCCGGGGGGGCTTCAGCGGAGCGTCTCGAGCGCGGAAATGCCCGATTTCAAGAGCGCGGCGTGCCATTGGCCCGGGGCGGTGGGTGCCTCCCCGATGTAGCCGTAGTTCAGCACGGAACCGTATTGGGCGCAGAGGAGGCGCGATACCGGGGCGAGGGGGCCCATGCCCATGAGGGCGAGCGGCAGCGTCTTGACGGAGCGGAGGAGATCGGCGAGGCGGGCGAGGTCCGCGGGGGCATGGAGCCTAACCGCGGCCTTGAAGCAGGCGGCCCCTGCAGCCGCGGCTTGTTCCGCCATGGCGGGGATCTTTTCAAAGGAATCCGCCCGGCCCTCGAAATCGTGCCAGGAGGCGACCCACGGGATGTTTCGCCGCTTCATGGAGGCGAGCAATCCTTTCATTTCCAAGGCGGAAGCGAGCTCGATGTCGATCAGGGCGGCTTCTTCCAGCACCGGCTCCAGCAGGGCGATGCGGCGGGCCGCCGGGAGATTGCCCGCGCCGCCCTCCGCGGCGGCGCGCGCGGTGAAAAGGAGCGGAACACCTTCCAAATGGCTCCAGGGCCGCCCCGCCGCAGGAACTCCTTCCGCTTCCAACAGATCGAGCCGGACCTCCGCGAGGTCGCAGGCCGCGCGAAGGGCTTCCGGTCGCGCCGCAGCAAGGCCCGCCGCATTCCCGAAGCTCCCGGCGACAAGGGGTTTCGCGGGGTCCAGGACGACATGCGGGCGGCTCATGCGGGCAGCAGAAACGCCGCCACGCCGGACTGTCAACCATGCCGGTCGATGCTCCGCAGTTTCGTTGTAAATACCTGACTGATTTTTCTCCGCCGACTTGAGGATTTCTCTGGTCAATCCCCGGAGGCATTCCCTAGTTCTCCAAAAACCAAAAGCCCACCATGAAACATCGTTTCGCAACCGCACGTAGGTCGGCACTCGCCGTTTTCGCCGCTTCCGCCGCCGCCTTGTCGTTTTCCGGCACGGTGCATGCGCAGGGCAAAGGGGAAATCAGCCCGCCGGTATTCGACAATATCCCGTCCCCCGAGGTCCAGACGGGCAAGGCCAAGAACTTCAAGCCGAAGGATTGGCTGGAAGTGGAAGCGGGCATCAAGATCCCGGCTAGCAATGCCGAACAGAAGAAGGCCGGCTTCATCGACCAGGTGACGGTGAAGTGGTACGTGGCGGTGAAGACTCCCGAAGGCAAGGGTGTCATCAAACTCTCCAAAACGATCAACCACATCAACGTGCCGGTGGACGAGGAGGTCTTCAGCTCCGTTTACCTGTCCCCGAGCGCGCTGAAGCGCCTGACCGGCAGCGACCGCGCGAGCAAGGGCGCGGTGGAAGCCGTCGGCCTCGAAGTGCTGGTGGACGGCGTAAAAGTCGCCCAGGCCGCGGTGAAGCAGAAGGAAGGCTGGTGGAATGCCGGCAGCCTTTCGGACCAAAGCGACAAGTTCCCCCTTCTTAACAAGGACGAGACTCCCTTCCAGATGCTCTGGTGGGACCGCTATGCCGAGATCCAGAAAGAGCGCTGATGCTTCTTCTTCTCCCGGCATTCCAGCGTCAAAACCCCGTTTTTTCCCAAGCCCGTCATGGCTGACACACAGTCCTCAATTGCCCTAAATATCGGCTCGCAGCGCGTGAGCATGGCCGTCTTCGAACCGTCGAAATCCGGCGGTCTCATCCTGAAGGCCTACGACAGCGAGACCATCCTGGCCGATCCCGCCACCGAAGCGTCCCGACCGGCGCAGGTGGGTTTCGCGATCACCCAGCTCGCCCAGAAGCTCAAGGTCGGCCGCTCGAAGGTCCGCTACGCCGTGGCCGGCAGCTCGGTCTTCACGCGTTTCGTGAAGTTGCCGCCGCTCGACGACGACAACATCGAGCAGCTCGTCACCTTCGAGGCCCAGCAGCACGTGCCCTTCCCGCTGGAAGAGGTGGCCTGGGACTACGAGGTGCTGGAGAGCGCCGGGGAGAAGGAAGTGGTGATCGTGGCGATCAAGGCGGATGCGCTCGACGAGCTGAACGAGTCCGTGACTTCCACGGGCCTGAGCACGGCGGAGGTGGATGTGGCCCCGATGGCGCTCTACAATGCTTTCCGCGCGGCTTATCCGAATGTCACCGACCCGGTGCTGCTGATCGACATTGGCGCGAAGACGAGCGACCTGCTCTACATCGAGGGCAAGCGCTTCTTCACGCGCAGCGTGGCCATGGGCGGCGTGACGGTGAGCACGGCGATCTCCAAGGAATACGGCGTGCCCTTCGCGGAGGCGGAGGCGCACAAGACGCAGAGCGGCCTGGTGGCGCTCGGCGGCGGCCACACCGAGCAGCTGGACGAGACCACCGCCGCGCTGGCGATGACGATCCGCAACACGCTCGGCCGCCTGCCCGCGGAAATCGCGCGGACCACGAACTACTACCGCAGCCAGCACGGCGGCAACGCCCCGAAGATGGTGATCCTGGCGGGCGGCGGTGCCAACCTGCCGTACACGAAGGAATTTTTCGAAGAGAAGCTGCACCTGCCGGTGGAGTTCTTCAATCCGGTCAGCGCGATTTCCGTCGGCAAGAATGTCGATACGGACAAGCTGGGCCGGGAAGCCCACCTGATGGGCGAGCTGGTGGGCCTGGGCCTGCGCAGCACGGGCAAGTCCTCGATCAACATCGA
>CBFGVD010000334.1:0-4514 GCA_965651965.1 uncultured Verrucomicrobiaceae bacterium
CCGCTTCGACCACATGCTCCTTGGTCATGCCGAGTTCCTTCATCACCGTGTTGCCCGGAGCGCTCAGGCCGAAGCGGTCGATGCCGAGCACCTTGCCGCCCAGGCCGACGTACTTCCACCACAGCCCGGAAACGCCGGCCTCGATGACAATGCGCCTAGTGCAGGAGGAAGGCAGCACGCTTTCCTTGTAGTCCGAGCCCTGGCGGTCGAAGCGCTCGAAGCAGGGCACGGAGACGACGCGCACGCCCTCACCCAGTTCCGCGGCGGCGGCGATGCAGTGCTGGAGTTCGGAGCCGCTGCCCATGAGGATCAGCTTCAAGTCGCCGCTTTCCTTCTTCGCGATGTAGGCACCGCGCAGCACGCCGTCGCGGCGTTCCTGCACGGAGAGCTCGTTCATCAGCGGCACCGCCTGGCGGGTCAGGCTCAGGAGCGTCGGCCCATCGGTGCGGAGCATCGCGGCCACGAAGGCACCGGCGGTTTCCTCGGCATCAGCCGGGCGGATCACGTCGAGATTCGGGATCACGCGCAGGCCGCTCACCGTTTCCACCGGCTGGTGGGTAGGACCGTCCTCGCCCACGCCCACGGAGTCGTGCGTGAAGATGTAGGTCACCGGCAGCTTGGACAGCGCGGCGAGGCGGATCGAGGGGCGGACGTAGTCGGCGAAGACCAGGAAGGTCGCGCCGCTCGCGCGGAAGATCCCGTCGTAGGCGATGCCGTTGCAAATGGCGCCCATCGCGTGCTCGCGGATGCCGAACCAGATGTTCCGGCCGCCCGGGTTGGAGGCGGAGAAGTCGCCGCCGTCCTTGATGTAGTTCTTCGTCGAGCCGTAGAGGTCGGCGGAGCCGGTGATGAATTGCGGCACGGCCTTCGCCACCGCCTGCACCACCACGCCGCCCGCGCCGCGGGTCGCGTCCTTGTAGTCCGCGGCGAAGGCCGGGATCTTGTCGGAAAGGTCGCTCGGCACGGCCTTCGCCACGCCCGCGTTCAGTTCCGCGGCCAGTTCCGGATTGGCGGCAGCCCAGGCGTTGTAGGTTTCCTGCCAGGCGTCGAAGGTCTTCTTGGACTCGGCCTTCACCCCGGCGAAGTGGGCGTACACGTCGGTGGATACGTGGAAGTGCTCGTCGGCGGGCAGGCCGAGGCTGGCGCGGGCTTCGTCGATGAACTTCGCGCCGCCTTCGCCGTGGGCTGAAGCGGTGCCCGCCACCTGCGGGATGCCCTTGCCGATCAAGGTCTTGGCAATGATTACCTTCGGGCGGCCGTTGTCGTCGGCCTTCGCCTTTTGGATCGCGGCGGAGATCGCCTCGAAGTCGTGGCCGTCGATGGTCACGGCATCCCACTGCTGGGACTTGAAGTAGGCCTCGGCGTCCTCGCCCTGGGTCTTCTCCGCCATCGCGTCCAGCGTGACGTCGTTCGAATCATAGATCAGGATCAGGTTGTCCAGGCCGGTATGGCCGGCGAAGGCGATCGCTTCCTTGGCCACCCCTTCCTGCAGGCAACCGTCGCCCATCAGGGCGAAAACGTGCTGGTCGAAGATCACGTGCTCCGCGGTGTTGAATTTCGCGGCGGCGCGCTTGGCGGAAAGGGCATAGCCCACGGCGTTGCCCACGCCCTGGCCCAGCGGGCCGGTGGTGGCCTCCACGCCCACGGTCTCGAAGGACTCCGGATGGCCGGGGGTATGGGAACCGAGCTGGCGGAAGCGCTTCAGCTCGTCGAGCGGCAGCGCGTAGCCGGAAAGATGCAGCCAGCTGTAGAGGAACATCGAGCCGTGGCCCGCGGAAAGGATGAAGCGGTCGCGGTTGAGCCACTTCGGTGCGTCCGGGTAGTAGCGGAGTCCGCCGCCGCCGAAGAGGACGGCACCGATTTCCGCGCAGCCGAGCGGCAGGCCCAGGTGGCCGGAGTTGCAGGCGTGGACGGCGTCCATGGCGAGGCCGCGGGCCTGGGTCGCGGCTTGGGAGAGAATGGCGGTATTCATGAGGCTATCGGTGATGGTTGTCGGACTGGGGGGGGAGGGTAGGGCGCTGGACCCCGCTGGCAAGCCGCAAGCGGGGCAGCATCGTTACGCTTCGTTCATAGTCCGGATGCGCCGGCCGCATTTTTCTTGCCGGTTTTTTCTTGCCAAGGCGGGGCTCCTCGTTAGCTTCCTGCCCGCCGCACGCGGCAACGATAGCAAGACCCGTTCGTCTAACGGTTAGGACTCCAGATTTTCATTCTGGCAATAGGGGTTCGATTCCCCTACGGGTTGCCAATCTTTTTTGTGGAAGCCGCTCTTTCAAGGGCGGCTTTTTTTGTTTTGCCGGGTGCCTCGGAATTCACCGTGAAGAAACGGTTATTTCCCGGAAGTTGTAAGTTCCGGAGGTGGATTTGGTTAAATTCACCTGCATGAATGCGAATGAAAGCATGCCGGTCCGGCGGCGACAATTCATCGGCCTGGCCGGCATGTCCGCGTTGGGCCTTTTGGCTTCACGCTCGCGTGCGGAAGACAGGGAGCGGGACCCGGGGGAATTCGCGTTCGTGGAGGCGGAGGGATTTTCGGATTACGGCGGCTGGGATCTGGACCAGCAGGCGATGGACCGGATGGGCTCGCCCTACCTGCTTGCCCACGGTCTCGGCGTGCCGGTGAAGGATGCCGTCACCCGCATCACCTTGCCCTCCGCCGGCACGTATCGCGTTTGGGTCCGCACCCGGGATTGGGTGGCCCCGTGGCAGGCTCCCGGTGCCCCGGGAAAATTCCAGCTCCTGGTCGATGGCAAACCGCTGGCGGAAACCTTCGGGACCAAGGGTGCGGAGTGGCACTGGCACGATGGCGGCACCGTCGAAGTCGGCATGGAGGCGGCGCTCGCGCTGCACGACCTCACCGGCTTCGAAGGCCGTTGCGAGGCGATCTTGTTCTGCAAGGACCTCGCCTTCCGGCCGGTGGAGGATGTGGAGGCGTTGACCCGCTTCCGGCGCAAGCTTCTGGGCCTGCCCGATACGCCCGGTGACGGCGGCAGCTACGATCTGGTGGTGGTGGGCGGCGGTCTGGCCGGGACCTGCGCCGCGCTTTCGGCGGCACGCCAGGGTCTTTCGGTGGCGCTTGTCCAGGACCGTCCCGTGCTCGGCGGGAACGGCAGCTCGGAGGTGCGCGTCTGGCCGGAGGGCCACACCCGGCAGCAGCCTCACCCCCATGTCGGGGAGATCTGCGAGGAGATCCTCACGCGCAAGGGCAAGAAGGGGAACATGAACGGCCTGGGAGCGGAGTTCTTCGACGATGCCCTGAAGGCGCAGGTGGTGGCCGCGGAGCCGCGCATCAAGCTGCTGGTCAATCATCGCGCGATCCAGGTGGAGACCGCGCCGGACAAGGCGGTCGCGGCCGTCGTCATCCAGAGCACCGTCACCGGCCGCAGGCAGCGCGTGGCGGGGAAGTTCTTCGCGGACTGCACGGGCGATGCCACGGTCGGTTACCTGGCCGGTGCCGATCACGAGTATTCCCTCTCGAAACCGCTGATGGGCAGCACCAATCTCTTCAGTCTGGTGGATGCCTCGAGCGGGGAGCAGGTCCTGAAATGCGAGTGCAAGGACAAGACCGCGCTGACAATGGCTTATGAGGAGGGCAAGACGGCCCAGCCCTTCCCGCGCTGCCCCTGGGCGCTGGACCTTTCCGACAAGCCGTTCCCCGGCCGGGCGAAATTCAGCAAGGGCGGGAAGAACGACCTCTCCCTTTTCGAGCGCCAGTGGTACTGGGAAAGCGGCTTCGACAAGGACCAGATCAAGGACATCGAGCTGATCCGCGACCACAACTTGAGGGCCATGTACGGGGCTTGGGACGCGCTCAAGAACGTGGACGGCCTTTACCCGAACCACCGCCTCGGCTGGGCCGCCTTCATCGCCGGGAAACGCGAATCGCGCCGCCTGCTGGGCGATGTGATCCTGGACGGGAAGGACTTCCTGGACCGCCGGGAATTTCCGGATGCCGCCTATCCCTGCTCGTGGCACATCGACCTGCACTTCCCGGAGAAGCGCTATGCGACGGGCCTGGAGGGGAAGGAATTTATCTCCGGCTACACCCGCGGCGAGGGCTACGATTACAAACAGACCTACTGGGCCCCGTACCGTACGCTCTACAGCCGCAATATCCGGAACCTCTTCATGGCGGTGACCAAAACCGGGCTCGGCCCCGTGCGGGTGATGCGGACCTGCGGCATGATGGGCGAGATCGTGGGCAAGGCCGCAGCCATCTGCATCCGTGAGAAGACGGACCCCCGCGGCGTCCATAAGTCCCACCTGGCCAAGCTGAAGGAGCTGATGGGCCGGCCCGGCTCATTCCGGGTTTAGGCCGGGTCCGGGACTATCGCGGTGTTCCTTCTTGCATCGCCAGCAGGGGGAGAAGGCTTTCCAGCAGCGGGGAATCTTCGTCCTTCCGGCATGCGAAGCCCATTTCCAGGACCGGGGCTTCTCCTTCCAGTTCCACGAAATGCACGCCCTCCACGCCGAGGCACGCGCTGCGGGCCGCGGAAAAATGGACGCCCGCGCCCGAG
>CBFGVD010000335.1:0-4511 GCA_965651965.1 uncultured Verrucomicrobiaceae bacterium
GTCACGGCCACGGGCACCGGCGAGACCTTGGACGAAATCCCCTGGACCATCCGCTCCTACTCCTCCGCGGAGATCCTGGAGCCCGCCCGGCGGCAGCTCGCGGATTTTTTCCGCACCGAGGCCATCGGGCCGGTCCAGGATTTCGGCGCCGGGCATGCGACGGTGTTCCTCCGCGGTGCTTCCAGCATCGGTGCCGGGCAGGGGTGGAGCGATGGCAGCGAGATCTCGGTGCTGATCAACGGGCGCTCCTCCGGGACGGCGAATCCGGGCAAGCTCTCCCCGCACGATATCGAGCGGATCGAGGTCCTGCGCGGCCCTGCCTCCGTGCAGTACGGAAGTTCCGCCATGGGCGGCGTGATCAATCTCATCACCAAGGACGGGCAATCCTTCCGGGGCACGGAATTGACCACGCTTTTCAGCAGCTTCGACCGCCTCACCCAGACCTTGCAGACGGGGGGCGGGGAGGGGGCGTGGGATTACTATCTGCAGCTCGGTGCGACTACCGCCGGAGACTACAGGACCGGCCGCGGTAGCAGCGGCAAACAGCCGAATACCGGCTACAAACAGGCGAGCGCGAACCTGACCCTGGGCTACTCCCCCGATGACCTCCAGCGCGTGGAATTCCTCCTCCGCCACGACGGGATCTACGATGCCGGCCACCCCGGGGCGACTTACTCCCGGAGCGATTACGACAACCGCTACGGGAGTTCCCTGGAGCTGAATTATTCCGGGTCCACCCGCAGCGGGAGCATCGCGTGGTCGAACCAAACTTTCTACGTCCGTGATGTCGATGAATTGCACTGGAGCCAGGATCCGCTCATCGGGCTGATCCCGGCGGTCCTGGCTCCGCAGCTTCTCGGCACGCCCGGTATCATCCGGGATGTGAACGTGCGGGAGTTGCAGGAGTGGGGAAACCGCCTTTCCCTGCGTGTCAAACTCGGCGAAAGCAACACGCTCGCCGCAGGCAGCGACTTGAAGTATGCCGCGCTGGAGAACCGTCGCGAGCGTGCCGCCGCGCCGGGCTATCAGGGCGCGCTGATCGGCCTCCCGGTCGCGCTCGCCCCTCTGTCGGTGGATTCCCGGACCTTCACCTCCGGTTTCTTTCTCCAGGATACCCACCGGCTGCTGGAGGACCGCCTGACATTCCGCCTGGGCGGGCGCTACGATCACATCGCCCAGACCGTGCTGCCGACCCCGGGCTCCCCGGTGACCCGGAACAAGCGCAGCGAGGATATCTTCGTCTATCAAGGCGGGCTCACCTGGCAGGCCCTGCCCTGGCTCGGCTTCCGGGCGAATGCCGGCACGGGCTTCCTTTCCGCCAACCCCACCCAGCTCTACGGGACCGTGCGACAGGTCAACGGCCTCGCCCTGGCACCCAACCCCGCGCTGAAGGACGAGACGAGTTTCGGCTGGGATGTGGGAACCCGGATCGAGAAGGCGGGCATCACCGCGGACCTGGCCCTCTTTGAAAACACCGTGGAAGATTACATCACCGGCGTGCTCGTACCGGGCAGCACCATGCTCCGCTGGGAAAATGCCGACGAAAGATCGGTCCGCGGCATCGAGCTCCAGGCCTCCTGCGATCTTGCCGCGGCTGCCGGATTCGGCGGGCACTTCCTCGAGCCCTATTTGGGCGGGACTTACTACCTCGACAAGAAGGCGACGGACATCGGCGGGACGACGGTGGAGCAGGACTACCTGAGCGATTACGACTTCAAGGTCGGCTTGCGCGCAGGGCGGCCGGGGAAATGGAGCGCCGACCTGAATGTCCGCGTCTCCGGGCCGGCGGGGATCAATGCCGGCTTCCTCCAGAATGCCAACGTGGGGCTCTCCAATCTGGCGCGCACCTATGAGATCCCGGGGTACGCGATCCTCAATTTTTCAGCCTCTTTGCAGATCACCGGGGAAGCGAACCTTTTCGTCGGCGTGAACAACATCCTCGATAAGAATTACAGCACCTACTTTCATGCCTTGAACAACCGGTCGTCGGCGGACGTGGCACCCTACCTCCTGCCCGGCACCGTGAGCGGGGAAGGGACGAGCTCACCCGGCCGGGAATTGTTCGCGGGGGTGACGCTCCGGTTTTGAACGGGGAACTCAACCCTGGAGCAAGGACTGGGCGCCTTCGATGAAGATTTCGCTGCCGGTGATGTGGGCGGAGGAATCCGAAGCCAGGAATCCGATCAACTCCGCCACCTGCTCCGCCTCGCCCGGCTTTCCCCCGGTCAAGGGGACATCGCCCTCCGGAAACTCCACGGGCAGATGTAGGCCATCCAGCGAGCGGCGTTCGGTGGAATCCTCGATGCTGGTTTCAATGGCGCCCGGGCAAACCACGTTCACGCGGATGCGGTCTTTGGCGAGTTCCAGCGCGGTCATCTTCGCGAATGCGACTTGCGCGGCCTTCGAGCAGGAATAGGCCGTAGCCCCGGAATTGCTGAAAACCCTGGTCCCGTTGATGGAGGACACCACGACCACGGAAGCCAGCCCGGCCTTGCGCAGCAGCGGCAAGGCGAGTTTCACGGTGAGGAATGTCCCGCGCAGGTTGATGGCCAGCGTCTCGTCCCATTCCACCGTCCGCAGCCGTTCCAGCGGGGCCCATACGCCGTTGATCCCTGCATTGGCGACGACGATGTCCAGGCGTCCGAAGGCCTTGGCGAGTTTTTCAAACGCGGCACTCATCTCCGCTTCGCTGCTCACGTCCGCCGCGAGCGCCAGATGCCCTTTTTCCCCGCCGCCCATGGCGGCCAGCACTTCATCCAGCTCCCCGGCAGTTCTGCCCAGGATGGCAACCCGTGCTCCGGAGCGGGCGAGCAGCAAGGCGGTTGCCCGGCCGATGCCGGATCCGCCCCCGGTGACAAACGCGGTGCGTTCCCTGAGATCGTGAGTGCTGTTTCCCATGATAACGGTCCGGTCGCTTCAAAACGGACAGCCGTCATGTCTGCACGCCCTGTGCCAGGCGCCCGGCCGCACAGGCCGGGCCATGCTCCGCCCGCGAGGCGGCGCATGGCTGTGCGGAATGCATGGCCGTGCTGCAAATCCGCACTCCAGGCGGTACCCGCCCGGAGGAGTCTCAGGGACCGAGCAGGACAGGCTCGATCTTCTTGGTGGTGAACCGCACCACGATCATGCAGGTGGCTCCCTGCCGGGTGGTGCCGAGCAAGGCGGAGCCGCCTTTCACCTTCCACAGGTGTGAGGGAAGGAAGGTATCCCCATCCAGATCTTCCACCCGCGGGAACTCCCCGGATTGCATCGGTTTGCCATGAAGGGTCGTGAGGAGTGCGGCCAATTCCTCCCAGGTGCCTTTCAGGCGGTTCACGTACAGATCCTTCGGCACCGCCTGGGTTTGCAGGGAAATTTCCCGGAGGGTTCCCGCGCCGGTCCAGTCGAAGTAAAGTTCGCACTGCAGGCCGCCGATTTTCTGCCGGGTCCGGTAGGTCCCGTTCAAGCCGGTACGGCCCATGAAGGCCTCGCCCACGCCTGCTTCCAGCATTTTGCTTTCCTTGAGCTTCTTCGTGACTTCCGCGCGGCTGTCCCCGAAGGAAAGATTGTCGAAGACGGCGTCCGGATCGGGCGCGGAGGCAGGGGCGGCCCCTCCGTTCGCCCGGCCGGAGAGCCAGCCCCGGTCACCTTCGCTCAAGCGCGCGAGGTCCACCGTGAAGACCTTGCCGTCGTTCCGGCGGATCGTCACGGCGTGTTCGTCGTGAGAGACATACTCGCCGTGGAACGACTGGCTGCCGTCGGCATTTTTCCACTCCCGGCTCTCCGCGAAGAGGGGGCAAGCGGCGGCGAGGAAAGCCAGCGTGAGGAAGGAGGCGCGCATCGGAAGGTAGAAACGTCCGGTTCTGGAAAAAGTTAACGAAAAATCCCGGCAGGTATAACTCCGCTGCCGGGATGAAAAATCGATGCGGGTTCCGTGAGGAAACCGTGAAAATTACCAGGTCTGGGTCCGGGTGTGGTAGAAGTAGCTCTCGAAGCCCAGTTCCGGCGGGAACTCGGAGAGGCCGTCGCTCGGGTTCATCTCGATGCGATTGTCTTCCCCGCAGCGCTCGTACGGCGGCTTGAAGGTGCCGCGGTAGGTCGGGCAGGTGAAGGTGAAGAGTTCGTAGAAGCCGTAGCCCAGGCGCTTCAGCGCGCGGTTGGTGCCGTCCACCGCTCCGTAGGACCAGCCCGCTTTGCGGCCGTGGTCGTCGGTCTTGCGGACGATCTGCTCGGGAATCTCGATGAATCCGTAGAGAATGTTGCTGATCGCCCGGCCAAGCTTGCGGGGAGCCGTGTAGGTCGATCCCGGAGGAGCCTGGATATCGGCGGAAGCAACGCCGCCGAGGGCGAGCATGGCAGTGGCGAGAACGGCGAGTTTTTTCATGTGCTGCGGTTAGCCTAGGAACGGGGTGGAGGGGTTGGCAACGGGAAAGTGAGGCAAAGGCGGGCGGAAGGGCTGCAATTTTCGCGCGCCGGGGAAGCCGGTAAACACATTGGATTCACCCGGTCGCGCTTTTCGGCAAGCCGAGGCT
>CBFGVD010000336.1:0-4502 GCA_965651965.1 uncultured Verrucomicrobiaceae bacterium
CCGGGACCGTGGACGGCCGCCTGCATCCAGCTCTCCCGGCTGTGGGCGACGGGCCCGCTCTGCGCCGCATCCGAGCCGTCGCGGGATGTCACCACCTGCCCGGTCCAAATGCCATCCCCTCCGGTGCCGAAGACGAGATTCGTGTCCAGCGCCACGGGCAGGCTGGTGCCGAACCCCGCGGTGATGTTCTCGTCCGCCAGCATCTCCAGCGGCAGGGGATTCTCCGTACCGGCACGGGTGCCGGTCCAGCCGGTGAAGATCAGCCCGGCATTCGGCACGGGGGTGAGGGTCACTACCGTGCCGCGGTCGTATTTCGGCGATTCCAGCGAGCGTGTCACCGTGCCGAAATTCGCGTTCACGGTCAGGAAATACTTCGCCGAATTGATGTCGTTGGGGATCGTGCCGTCGGCGAACTCGACCGCGTTCGTCACGCCGTCGCCATCGGGGTCATGGCCGCCATTGTAGCTGTGAATGGAGGGAAAGTAGCTCTTCTCCCAGGAGTCCGGCAGGCCGTCCGCGTCTTCGTCCTCGGTCCCGGAATTCTGGCCGGAGACATTCACCAGCACGTCGGCGGGACCGGTGCCGTTGTTCACGATCCGAAGGTAGTAGGTCTGGCCCGGCTGCCAGGGCCAGCCATCGGGGGACAGGGCCTGGTTGAAGCTGCTGTTGGCGGAGCTGCTATTGGAGTGCTGGGTTCCGCTCGCCCCGGGCAGGGTCCCCTGCTCCACCCGGATCTGCACCGTGGCCGGATGGCTGGCGCTCCATTTCAGGCGCGTGCCCTCGGCGGGCGCGGCGATCTTGTAAAACACGCTCGCCCCCGCGGGGATGGAGGTATCGATCACGCCCCCGTAATAAGCGATCGGGGTGGCGGCCGGGGCCAGGCCCGCGACGGTGCTGGTCAGCCCGAATGTCGCATCCGTATTCGCGCGGAAACCGGCGTAGTAGGTATGTCCCGGGCGCAGCGGCGGCGTGGTGAAACCGTACGTGGCCGGGGCGTCGTGGCCGCTCGCGGCGTACGGACCCTGGTTCTTGTTGTCGGTGGACCAGGACTCGATGTTGCTTGCGGCGCTGCCGCTATTTTGCCCCGCGGGCACGCTGTCGCGCAGCCACATCACCACGTCTCCCACCTGCTGGGTGAAGCCGAGATTCCAAGTCTCCGGGGCATCCTCGGGCACGGTGAAGCGGTAGTAGCGCCAATCCCGGCCGACCAGGGTCTGGTTGCTCAAGCTGGCGGTCGCCAGATCCAGGTCCGTGACCGCACCGGTGGAGGCGATCAGGCGGTAGCGGGCGTTGCTGCCGCCCTTCGCCTTTACCCCCAGGAACCAGCGGCCCTGGCGCAAGCGCCGTTCCGTGCGGCCGTCGAAGGGCACCCAGTTGCCGTATTCGGAACCGGTGTCTTCCATCTTGCGGTGGACAAGGGAGTCCCCCCCGTTGGCGCCGCCGTTGCTATCGTGGTCGGTGGTCGGCACGCCGTCTTCCCGGATGTAGAGGTCCGGGTTCCCGCTGATGGCGCGCAGTTCCGTGCGCAGCAGGCCGGAATTCCCCGCCGGGACATCGATGGCGTAGAAGTGCCAGTCGTCCTGGCCGATATCCACGCCGCGGTCGCCGGGCAGCGGATTGCCGGAGCTGTCGTTCCCGCTGTCGCCGAAGGTGAAATTATGGCCGGCGGGCATGGTCCACGCCGGGCGCTCCAGGGTCACCGGCTGGCTGGTGATGGTGTATTGGGTGGCTCCTGCGGCGGTCACTTCGATGAACCACGTTTCGTCGAAGGTGAGGAAGGGAGGCACGATCAATGCCGTATTCCCGGTGATGGACACTCCGCCGCCGGGGTTCCCCCACTCCTTGTAGATGCGCAGCGTGGTATCGCCCTGACCGTGGTTCACCTTCACCTGCCAGCCGAGCACGGCCTGGCCGGAAAGCCCGGCGGGCACCGCGACCTCGTAGAATTGCTTCTGCGCGTCCGCGAGCTGCTTCGTATCGGTATGGGAGAAGCCGTTGCCGTTCAGGCTGGAGGCGAAGTTCAGCACCCCGCGCGGCCGGGCCACGATCACAAGGTCCGCGGTCGCATCCGGATAGGCACCGGAAAGATCGTCGGCCCGCAGGGTCAGGCTGTAGGTTCCCGGCGGCGGGTTCGGCACCGTGATGAGGCTATCCGCCAGCGCCCGGCCGAAGCCTCCCGCGGGGGCGGAAGATTGGCCGCCGCCAGCGCCGAATTCATTCACCGAGCTGTCCGGGTAGGGCAGCCGGGTTCCGGACATGAGCGCCATCCGCGGATTTCCGGTCCGGTTGTTGAGCTGGACTTCCAGACTCACCACACCCTCCGGCACCGTGAAGCGCAGGCCCTTCACCTGCGCCCCTGCGAGACCTACGGATCGCGAGATCGGCGCGAGGCCGGCCGTGCCGAGGTCCTCCACCGCGAGCGCGCCCCTGCTTGCCAGCGTGCCGCTGCCGGACCCGGTGCCGATCACCTGGGTGCCGGAGGGATTCACCCCTTCCGAGATCGCGGCGAGGTAGTAGTCCCCCGCCAGGATCACATCCTGGTTGTTCGGCGGTAGCAGCAGGTATCGCTCCGCGCCCGCTTTCTGCACTTCCATCTGGTTGGCGCCGTCGTCCTGAAGGTTGTCGGCGGTGGTGGTGTTGAAATCCGGGATGAAGCCGCGCCGGGCGGCCAGCATCATCTCGCCGGAGACGGGCTCGAAGGTGAATTCCCAGCTCGGCGTATCCTCCGGCACCGTGACCTTGTAGTAGGCGGCTTCCCGGGCGGGAAGATCCTCGACTTCCACGCTGCTGCCCGCCGCATGGCCCAGGGTGCCGACCGGAATTGCCTGTCCCGCCCCGATGAAGCGGCTCTCGATGGTATAGGAGGAAGGCTGCGCGGAAAGGTCCGACACGGGGTCCGTGCCGTCGTTATAAATGCCGATGTAATAGCTGCCGGGCTCGAGCGGGCGCCCCATGGCGGCGACGAGGCGGTCATCGATGGAACGGCGTTTCGCGGCCGTGGTGTCGAAATTCCGTCCGGTCCAGTCCGTGCCCGCCCCCCACTGGTGATGCAGGGGCCAGGTGGAGGAGGAGGAAGGCGACCAGGAACCGCCCGAACCGTTGCCGGTGCCGGTGCTGGATGGCAGCGATCCGCGGCGCACCACCATTTGCGGATTCCCGCCGGTGATGTCCTTCAGTCGCAGGTCCCACCCCGCGATGCCCGCGGGGATCGTCACCTGGAAGTATTTCCAAGCCGTGGAGGCATGGCCCGTGACCGCCAGGGAGCCGCCGCCCAGAGGCAGGTCCTCGGGAGCATTCGCCTTCACCACCAGGGTTGCCGCGGCATCCGGCCACTCGCCGGACACCTCGTCGGCCCGCATGGCGAGGGTGTAGATGCCTGCAGGAGGATTGGCCACGTTCACCAGGGCGTTGCCCGTCTGGCGGCCGAGGCCGCCGGGCAGCGTGGAAGCCTGGCCGCCGCCGGTCCCGTAGTCATGGGCGCTGGAGTCCGGCTGCGGCACGCGCGTGCCGGACATGAAGGCCATCTGCGGATTGCCCGTCTTGTTCTCCAGGCGCACCTCCAGGCTGGCCGTCCCTTCCGGGACGGTGAAGCGGTAGGCCTTCACCTGGGCACCGGCCAGGGTCACCGCCTGATTCAGCCCCGCCAGGGTGACCGTGCCGAGGTCCTGCACGCCGGGCGAACCCAGGCTGGCAAAAGTGGCGCTGCTGGAACCCGCGCCGATGACCGCGGCCGAGGGCGGATCCACGCCCTCGCTGATGACGGCGACGTAATAATCGCCCGGAACGATGAAATCCTGGCCGTTCTCCGGAAGGAGGGACTAGCGTTCCATGCCGGGGCGCTGCATTTCCACCTGCAGGCTGCCGCTTGCTTCCTGGATGTTCCCGGAGGAGGTCGTATTGAAATCCGGAATGCCGCCGCGGCGCACCGCCAGCATCACCTCTCCCGCGGAGGGAGTGAGGGTGAATTCCCAGCGGGGAGTGTTCGGCGGCACGGTGACCTTGTAATAGGCCGCTTCGCGGCGCGGCAGCTCGCCCGCCGTCGCGCCGGAGCCTGCGGCGAAGGAGACTTCCCCCACGGTGATGGCCCGGCCCGCACCGATCCCCCGGCTTTCAATGCTGTAGGCCGCGGGCGTGTTGGCCGTCCCGGCTACCGGATCGTTCCCCTCGTTATAGATACCCACGTAATAGGTGCCCGGCACGAGCGGACGGCCCATCGCGGCGAGCAGGCGGTCGCCGGCCGCGCGGCGCGGGGTGGAGGCCGTGTCGTAGCTTCTCCCCGTCCAATCGATGCCGCCGGACCACTGGTTGCCGGAGGGCCAGGCGGTATCGCCGGAGGGCGACCAGGAGCCGCCCGAGCCGTTGTTCGTGCTGGTATTGTACGGGAGCTGGTCCCGGCGCACCACCATCCGGGGATTTCCGCTCAGGATATTGGTTAGCCGCAGATCCCAACCGAGGATTCCTTCCGGCACCGTGACCTGGAAATAGCGCCAGGCGGTGGCGGC
>CBFGVD010000337.1:0-4496 GCA_965651965.1 uncultured Verrucomicrobiaceae bacterium
TGCGGCGTTTGATCCGCTGGGAGAGCGGGGATGTGCTGCAGGATGTCGCGGCGGGCACCTGGGACATGATCCTGTGCCGGAACCTCGCCATCTACCTCCGGCCGGAAAGCTCGGAACGGCTGTGGACGAGGCTCGCCGGCGCCCTGGCACCCGGGGGGCTGCTGGTCGTCGGCAAAGCCGAGAAACCCCGCCTGCCGGTGCTGAAGCGCGTGGGCCCCTGCATCTACCGGAAAGTTTGCCCGTCCGTCACCCCGGAATGAATTCCTCTCCACCCAGCATCAAACGCGAGGGCGCCTCCTTCTGGGTGGCGCTGCTTCCCTGTGCCGCATTGATCGTGTTCTTCGGCTACATGCGGCTGGCCGTTTTCCAGGACCGGGTTTTCCCGCTTTCCTCCGCGTTGCCGCTGCTGCTGTGCCTGTGGAATAGGGATCTCCGGCTGCTGTACGGCATGGCCGCGGCCTTGACCGGGATCACGCTGGCGAAAGTCCTGGTGGTGATGCCGGATTCCCCGGGAAACGGGGAGGAGGCGATCCTGCTGGCATCCCAACTCGTGAATATCTGGCTCGTCGCGGTCGTGATCCACGGTCTCCTGGTCGCGCGGGAAAAGATCGTGAGGAAGAACGACGAGCTCGGCCTGATGAATGCGGAGCTGGAGGCGAGCAACGAGGAACTGGCCGCCAGCAACGAGGAGCTGGCCGCGCGGGAGGAAGAGATTTCCCGCCAGAACGAAGAGCTCCAGAGCCAGACCGAGGAATTGGAGCAGCAGTCGGAGGAGCTCCGCCAGCAGGCGGAGGAGATGGAGCAGCAGAGCTCAGAGCTGCATGGCCTGAACCAGGAACTGGTGCGGAGGGAGAAGGGCCTGGAGACGCTCCTGAACTCCGGGCGCTGGCTCCGCAGCGATATGTCCGAGGCCTTCGCCATGAGCGGGGTCTGCCAGGCGGGAATCCAGATCATGTCGGAGGAAGCGCAGGCCGCGGACGTGGCCGCCTGCGCGGGCGGGAGATACGAGGTATGGGGCGATGCGGGATTCGGCCTCCAGGGGCGGCTCGAATCGGAGATGCCCTTCGAACGCTCCTTTGCCGCCGTGGCGATCGAGAGCGGCCGGACCGCGAGCATCACGGACATCGCGCTGCGGCCGGATCTCAAACTGCCGGTTCCGCGTGTCGGCCATCCCTTCCGCTCCGCGCTGGCCGCGCCGATCTGGTACGAGGGCAAGATCGTGGCGGCGCTCTGTTTCTACAGCTCCATGCCGCGGCAGTGGACTGAACACGATTTCAGCATCGCCGAATGGCTGGCTTCGCAGGCGGCCCTGGCGCTGCAATCGATCCGTTTCCAGTGCGAGCTGGAACTCAAGCGGCGGGACGCGGAGGACGCGGCCCAGCAGAAGAGCCGTTTCTTGGCCGCGATCTCGCACGATGTCCGCACGCCCGCGAATGCCATTTCGCTCCTTGCCGAGCTGATCCAGAGCTCCGCATCCGATCCCGCCAGGGTGGGGGAGGTTCCGGAACTGGCGGGCAACCTGTGGACGAACGCCCGCCTGCTGGTGGATCTGGTGGGGGACGTGCTGGACCTCACCCGCCTGGATTCGGACAGCGCGGAGCTGCAGGTTTCCGAATTCGCCCTTTCCGAATTGTTGTCCGCGGAAGCGGCGCAAGCGCGGACGCTGGCTGCCGCCCGGAAGCTGCCGGTGAGCTGCCAGGTGCCGGAGGAGGAGATCCGCCTGTCCACGGACCGGACGAAGCTTTCCCGCATCGTTTCGAATCTGCTCGGGAATGCCGTGAAATTCACGGAGAAGGGCGAAGTCCGCGTGTCCTGCGAGAAGGCGGGAGAGGAAGTGCATATCCGGATTTCCGACACCGGATGCGGAATCCCGGAGCAGTCCCTGAAGCACGTGTTCGACGAGTTCTTCCAGCTCCGCAATCCCGAGCGGGATCGGGAAAAAGGCACCGGCCTGGGACTGGCCATCTGCCGCCGCCTGGCAAATTGCCTGGGCGCGAAGATCGCGGTGGAAAGCGTGGTCGGCGCGGGCTCCACCTTTACCATCACTCTCCCGCTCGCGCCCGCCGCCGTGAAGCCGCCGCCGGCGGAAGCGGTGGCGCAGGATGAAGCCGGACCGGAAGATGCCGAGGCGCTCCGCGGCATGCGGATCCTGCTGGTGGAGGACAATGACGTGGCCCGGCGGGCCGTGACGAGATTGCTGGAGGAGGAAGGGGCCGTGGTAGCCGCCGCCCGCACCGGCAGGGAAGCGCTGGGATTGCTTGAAGAGGGCGAGCATCAGGCGATCCTGCTCGATCTCAACCTGCCGGACATGGACGGCAGCGAAATCCTGCAAAAGCTCCGGATCGCGCGCCCTCCGACCCTGGAGCGGGTGCTGGTCATCACCGGCGACGCCCGGCACGAACGGGTGGAGCAGGTGATGCTGCTGGGGGCGGACCGCCTGATCGCGAAGCCGATCAGCCTGGCAAAACTCCGGGAGTCCCTGGTATGAGCGGCCCCGCCTCCGGGGCGGCCCGGGGATGCTCCCCGCCGGTGAATTCCTTCAGGAGCGCGCGCAGGTCCGCAGGGCTCACCGGCTTCGAGACGCATTTTTGGACCCCGGCTTCCTCGCAGCGGCGCATCGTCTCCGGCTGGTCGTAGCCGGTCAGCGCGATGATCGCGGGCGCGTCGCCGCCGCGGGTTTCCCGGATCCGCCTGGTCGCCTCGATCCCGTCGATCCCGGGCATGGAAATATCCATGAAGATCAGGTGCGGATCGTATTCCCCGGCGGCCTGGATGGCCTGCGCCCCGTCATAGACCACGCGGACATCGTATCCTTCCATCTTCAGGAAGAGGCCCATGATGTCCGCGGCGTTCTTTCCGTCGTCGGCAACGAGCACGCGCACACGTTGGGAATTCCGGGTGGCATCGGGAGAGGCGGGAGTAGAGGAATCGTTCGGCATTCGGGATGATCCCGAGAATCCTACGCAGGCCGGGGCGCGGGGATCAAGTTCCGCGGCCCGTGCAATTGGCATGGCCTGCATTGCAAATTGCCACCCGACTCATCCCGGGAGGAGTTACGAAATCGTTCCCACGATCTGAATGATAAGAATGATTCCAAAGGTTAAAATGGCACATCTTCTGCGAAAAAGGGAAAGATTGCATGAACGATTCGCTTCGCCCGACCTATTTCCAACGTTTGCGGCGGCTCTATAGCTGCGAGCTGCAGCTGATGAGCTTCCTGCCGGAAATCCAGGCCCGCACCGCGGGCCGGCAGCTTGCGAGGGAGATGGGGGAGCACGTCGGATTCTGCCGCGAGCGGCGGGATGCGCTGGAGTTGCTGGCCCTCTCCCACGGGCTCTCCTCCGCGGGAGATCCTTGCGCCGGGATGGCATCCTTGATCGGCACCGAGTGGAAAGCCCTGACGAGGGGATTCGGTGCGGAGTTGCAGAACGATTATGTTTCGGACATCGCCGAAGCCCTGCACCGGAAGCTGATCATCGACTATAGCCTGGCGCGGAGCCTTGCCGCCAAGCTGCGCTTCGCCGAGGATACGGAAGTCCTGGACGGGATCGTGGACCGGCTCATCGGCCTGTTTCCGGAGGTGTGGCGTCATCCGGACCCGATCCTGCCGGAGGTGGCCGCGCTTTGATTCCGCTGCCAGCGCTGCGGGGGGGCAGGAACGGGGCCTGCTGGAACTTTCCCCATGGAGCAAGCATCGGAAAGGGAACCGGTCTCCGGAATTGCAACGGAGAGAATCGTCGGCCGACAGCTCGACCGGGGAGATTGCCGGATCGGCGACTGGGTGAGGGAAGCGGATCTTCCGGAATGGGCGGGCGGGGAAAGTCCCCGCCGTTTCAGGCCCGGGAGCGTGATCCTATCGCCGGATGCCGGGGTCATCGGAGGGATCGTCCCCGCGGAACATCCCGAAGAATGGGTCTTCGAACCCGCGGAAAGAGAGGGGCAACGGGCTTGGGTCCGGCTGCGGTGAACGGCGACAATTTGCAATCCGGAGGGATGATCTTGCACCGCCGGGGTCAGGCGGGGATCGCCCGACGGCTGCCGCCGGCGTCCAAAAACGGTGGGGAAACCCGGAGAACGGAATCCGGTACATGATCCGCTAGGAAGGTAGCTGTCATGAAGAGGGACAGCGGATCAACGGAGAAAGGCGGCGGGGATTTCCAGCCGGATGCAGGCGGTACGGGATCGGCCTTCGGGGCCGCGGGCGGAGCCATACTCGGGGGCCTGGCGGGCTCCCTGGCTGGACCGGGGGGAACCGTGGTAGGGGCGCTTGCGGGAGCCGCGGCGGGCGGCGCGGTGGGACATGTGGTCGGCGCGGGCGGTTGGGCGGATTCCGGCGAGGCCTACTGGAAGTCGAACCTCGCCAGGCAGAAGTTTTACGAGACAGGTTTCGATTATGCCGACTATGCGGAAGCGCTGCGGCTGGGAACGGAAGGATTCCACCATGCCGGAGGCGCGTCTTTCGCGTCGAGAGAAGGCCGCCTCGGAGAGGAGTGGCA
>CBFGVD010000338.1:0-4494 GCA_965651965.1 uncultured Verrucomicrobiaceae bacterium
ATACTTGATCCCATGCCTCGCCCAGCCGGAGGAGGTGCGGCTTTTCCTCCGCACCAAACCGGTGGTGGACCGGGACGAGTTGAAAGTCCTGCCCGGCAGCAGGATCGGGGAAATCGCAGCCCCGGCCCGCCGCAGCGGGGACACATGGTGGGTCTGCCTCATCAACGGGACGGACGAAAGGATGGAGTTATTCCCTGAACTTCGGTTTCATCCGCGCTCCCGGACGACAAAAAAACCCCGCCGTCCTTGCGGAGGGCGGGGTCGGTAAGGATCAGGCTCCGGAGGTTTACTTCCGCTTCGCTTCCTCGCGCTCCTTGGCCGCCTTGATCACCTCGTCGGAGACGTTCTTCGGGCAAGGGGCGTAGTGGCTGAACTCCATGGAGAACTGGCCGCGGCCGGAGGTCATGGTGCGCAGGTCGCCGATGTAGCCGAACATGGCGGAAAGCGGGGCCTCCGCCTTGACCCGCACGCCGCCCGGAGTCGGCTCCTGGCCTTGGATCATGCCGCGGCGGCGGTTGAGGTCGCCGATGACGTCGCCCACCTTTTCCTCGGGCGCGAAGACATCGAGCTTCATCATCGGCTCGAGGATCTGCGGCGCGCACTTCGGCATGGTCTGGCGATAAGCGGCCTTGGAGGCGATTTCGAAGGCGATCGAGGAGGAGTCCACCGCGTGGAAACCGCCGTCGGTCAGCGTCACCTTGAAATCAAGGCAGGGATAGCCAGCGAGCGGGCCCCTGTCCACCGAGGTCTTGAAGCCCTTCTCCACGGCGGGGATGTATTCCTTCGGCACGTTGCCGCCGACGACCTTCGATTCGAAAACGAAGCCGGAGCCGGGTTCGCCGGGCTCGATGGTGTAGTCGATCTTCGCGAACTGGCCGGAACCGCCGGACTGCTTCTTGTGCGTGTAGCTGTCGGAGACCGGCTTGGTGATGGTTTCACGGTAGGCCACCTGCGGGGCGCCGACGTTGACCTCCACCTTGTGGGTGCGCTTGAGGATATCGATCTTGATGTCCAGGTGGAGCTCGCCCATCCCCTTGAGGATCATCTCGTTGGTTTCCTCGTCGGTTTCGACGCGGAAGGAGGGGTCCTCCTGGATCATCTTGCCGACGGCGTTGGCCAGCTTTTCGGCGTTGGCCTTGTCCTTCGGGGCGACGGCGATGGAGATGACGGGATCCGGGAATACCATCGGCTCCAGCGTGGCCGGGTTCTTCTCGTCGCAGAGGGTGTGGCCGGTCTGCACGTTCTTGAGACCCACGATCGCGACGATGTCACCCGCCTGGGCGGATTCGATTTCGTTGCGGTCGTCGGCGTGCATTTCCACCATGCGGCTGACGCGTTCGGTCTTGCCGGTGAAGGAATTCAGGATCGTGTCGCCCTTCCGGATGGTGCCCGAGTAGATGCGGGTGAAGGTCAGGGCGCCGAACTTGTCGTCCATGATCTTGAAGGCCAGCGCGCGGAGCGGCTTGGCGGGATCGCTGACGGCGAATTCGCCGGTCTCGTTGCCTTCGGCATCGACTTCCGGGAGCGGCTTCACTTCCGGCGGGGAAGGCAGGAAATCCACCACCGCGTCGAGCACGAGCTGGAGGCCCTTGTTCTTGAAGGAGGAACCGCAGTAGGTCGGGAAGAAGGAAAGGTTGATGGTGCCCTTGCGGATGCACTTCTTGATCGTCTCGATGTCGGGCTCCACGCCTTCGAGGTACTTCTCCATCACCTCGTCGTCCTGCTCCACGGCGGATTCGATGAGCGCGGCGCGGTATTCTTCCACCTTGTCCACCATGTCGGCGGGCACGTCGGTGATCTTGAAGTTTTCCGGCAGGCCGGATTCGTCCCAGATGTGGGCCTTGCGGGTGAGGAGATCGACCACGCCGACGAATTCGGACTCGGTGCCGATCGGCAGGACCATCACCAGCGGGTGGGCGCCGAGCACCTTCTTGACCTGGGCGACGACGCGGTAGAAGTCCGCGCCGATGCGGTCCAGCTTGTTGACGTAAATGACGCGGGAAACGCCGGAATCGTTGGCGTAGCGCCAGTTGGTTTCGGACTGGGGTTCGACGCCGCCGGAACCGCAGAACACGCCGACGCCGCCGTCGAGCACCTTCAGCGAGCGGTACACCTCGATGGTGAAGTCCACGTGGCCCGGGGTGTCGATGACGTTGAACTGATGGCCCTTCCAGAAGCAGGTCGTGGCGGCGGACTGGATGGTGATGCCGCGCTCGGCTTCCTGCTCCATGAAGTCCATGGTGGACGCGCCGTCGTGCACCTCGCCGATCTTGTGAATCTTGCCGGTGAGCTTGAGAATACGCTCGGTGGTGGTCGTCTTCCCCGCATCCACGTGAGCGAAAATGCCAATGTTGCGGTATTTGGTGAGGTCCTTCATGCTCTTGAGTGTGATGCTGTTCGGGGCCGACAGTCGCGCCGGGGCGACTTCCTTAGTCGGCCCGCGGCAAATGGCAACCCCGTACTCATGGATTTTCCGCCGCTTCCGGCGCGGATTTCCCTCCGCTCCTGCGGGCCGGGGTTCAATCCCCGCTTTTTGCAAGATCCCGGATGATCTTACGCGCCAGCAATTCGTTGATCTCCCTGTGCCGGGTTACAGGCTGCGAGCGTCAGAAGAGGCAGCCAAGAGGGAAAGTCCGCCTCCCGTCCCGTGTTTTCTGGACGCCCGGGAAATCCGCACGATGCTCCGGCGCGTGTCCGCGGTGATCCTGGAAATCGACGGGGTGGTGAAGCGCTTCGATGGCTTCACGGCCGTGGACGGGGTGTCCTTCCAGGTCCGCGCGGGGGAGACCGTGGGCCTGCTGGGGGTAAACGGCGCGGGCAAGACCACGCTGATGAACATGATCCTGGGCCTGACGACGCCCAGCGGCGGGGCGATCCGCGCCTTCGGCATGGATTTGCAGAAGCACCGGCTGGAAATCCTCCAGCGCTCCAATTTCTGCACCACCTACGCCACCCTGCCGGGGAACCTGAAGGTGCGGGCGAATCTGGAAATCTTCGCCCGGCTCTACTCCGTGCCGAAGCCGAAGCAAAAGGTGGCCGAGCTGCTGGAACTGCTGGAAATCACCCGCCTGGCGGACCAATCCACCGGCCAGCTCAGCGCCGGGGAATCCACCCGCGTGAATCTGGCCAAGGCCCTGCTGAACGACCCGGACCTGCTCCTGCTCGACGAGCCGACGGCCTCCCTGGACCCGGACATCGCGGACAAGGTGCGCAAGCTCGTGCGCCACGTGCAGCGGGAGCGCCACCCGGCGATCCTCTACACCTCCCACAACATGCGGGACATCGAGGAAGTCTGCGACCGGGTGCTTTTCCTTCACGCCGGGAAGATCCTGGCGGAGGGCACGCCGGAGGAGATTACCAAGCATTTCCAGGAAGACGATCTGGAGAACGTCTTCATCAAGATCGCCCGCTCCGGAAACGGGAGTTGAGATCTTCCGGGGCGGAAACCGTCCGGCGGGTGGAAATTCACCGATTTTTCGCATCGCCCGGCGGCCATCCGGGGTTATGCTTGCAGCCGGATCATGCAAACATCTTCCGAAAAACTCCGCGCCGCCTGGGCGCGCCAGGCTTCCTCCGTGGCGAAGAAGGTGAACCTGGGCTGGTGGATCGAAACGCTCTCCGTGCCGCTGGTGGTGACCGGCCTGGCCGGTGCCTGCGTGCTGCTGCTGGTGCGGCGGGAGATGCCGGAGTCCCCGCCCTGGGTGCTGTGGAGCACGGCGGGCGGCGCGGTGCTGCTGCTCGCCGGGATCGCCTGGCTGGCGGCGCGGCGGCGCTTCGAGAAGCCGGAGCACTCGATGGTCCGCATCGAGGCCGCCATGCGGCTGCGCAACGCGCTTTCCGCGGCGCGGGCCGGGGTGGCTCCCTGGCCGGAGCTGCCGCCGCAGGTGGATGCCGGGGTGCAGTGGCACTGGCAGCGCGTGCTGGTGCCGCCGCTTGCCGCCCTTTCCTTCCTGCTGGCGGGCCTGCTGATCCCCGTCTCCGCCCGCAGCGCCGGCGGCGGCCATCTGGACGAGCCGCTGGCGTGGAACAATCTGGAAACCGATCTCGAGCGCCTGGGCCAGGACGATCTCATCGACGAAACCTATCTGGAGGAGATGCAGAAGAAACTGGAAGACCTGCGCTCCCAGAAGGAGGAGGAATGGTTCAGCCATTCCTCCCTGGAGGCCACGGATACCTTGAAAAAGGAGCACGCCTCCCAGGTGGAGAAACTGGAGCGGGAGCTGGGCCGCGCGGAAAAGGCGCTGGATAGCCTGCAAAAGAACGCCGGCGGCATGTCCCCGGCGGAAAAGGACCGCTTGCTCAATCAATTCGAACAAGCGCTCCAGGGCCTGCAGGACGGTGCCCTGAAGCCGAACGAGAAGCTGATGGACCAGCTCCGCCAGCTCGACCCGAAAAATCTGGGCCAGCTCAATCCCGAACAGCTCCAGCAGCTCAAGGATAACATGAAGAAAGCCTGCCAGGCCTGCAAGGACTGCCAGGGCGGCGGCCAGGGCG
>CBFGVD010000339.1:0-4493 GCA_965651965.1 uncultured Verrucomicrobiaceae bacterium
CCGCGTGCCCCCGGCCTCGGAGGGTGAAATGCTGCAATTTCCGCCGATCTCGGCGAGGCGCTGGTGCATGTTTGCCACGCCGTCCTGCATGGCGCCGGTGTCCGCCCCGGCGACGAAGCCGGAACCGTTGTCCGTGACGCTGATCCGGAGCGCGGCCCCGGTGGTCATCAGGCCGATGACCACGCGGCTGGCCCCGGCGTGTTTCACCACGTTCTGGAGCGCTTCCTTGATCGCCATCAGCAGGGGGTGGCGGATGGAGAAGGGGACGACCGCCTCCCGCTTCTCCGCGGCCAGCTCGAAACGGCAGGAGAGATTGGCCGCGGCCAGATACTCGGTGGAGTAGCTGCACACGTAGTCGATCAGCCCGCCCAGGGTATCATGCTGCGGGCTCACCGACCAGACGATCTGGTCCAGCGCGCCCACGGTGCCGCGGGCCTCTCCCGCGATCTTTCCCAGCATTTCCCGCTCGTTGCCGGGGGAGCGTTTCACGCGGTCCGCCAGCAGGGCCAGGTGGGTCAGCCGCGCACCGATGTCGTCGTGCATGTCCCGCGCGATCCGCAGGCGGTCCTGCTCCAGCGCCCGCACCGCCTGCGCCCGCTCCAGTTTCCGCCGCAGCTTGCTCAGGGAAGACCACCAGAGCACCCCGGCGGTGCCGAGGGCCAGAGCCAGGGCGATCGCGCCGATCCGCAGCGGCCGCTGCCACCACGGCAGGGGGATGATGAAATCGTGCCGCCGCACCGCGTGGTTCCAGACCCCGTCGGTATGGCGGGCCTGGAATTCCACCGGGTGGGTTCCCGGTCCGCCGCAGGGCATGATGACCAGCTCGCCGGCATCGCATTCCGACCACTCCTCGCCGGGCCGCCGCCAACGGAAATGGAGCAGTTCCGGCGCGGGATCATCGTCCCCGGGCGCGATGGAAAAAGAGACGCTGCGTGCTCCCGGAGCCAGCTTGCCGTCCCGGTCCGGCGGCCTGCCGTCCGCGCGCAGGGAGACGAGCTGCGGCCGCAATTCCGGATAGACCTCCACTTCCGCGATCTGCGGGCGGCTCTGCAAGGCGGTGGGATTCACGATCCGGATGAAGCGGCCGGAGAAGTCCCCCTCGCCGTCCTCCGCCGTCACCCGGTCGCTGCCGCCCACCGGCACGTGGGAGCCGTCCGCGCGCATCCGCGCCGTCCAGCGCAGGCTGCCGGGCCGCCCGGCGTCATCGTCGAAGAGCTGCACCTCGTAATTGCCCAGGCGGTCCGATGCTTCCCCGTCCAGCCGGGCCATCAGCACCACGTGGTCCAGATCCCGCACCGAGCCGAGATCGATCTCGAAGTAGAAATCCTGCGCCTGCTGGCTGTCGTTCGGGTGGGAAAAGGTGGAGGGGAAGCCGTCCGTGAGCAGGTGCCGGGGCAGGGAAGGGTAGGTTTCCCCGGGGGTCTCGACCTGCCGGCCCAGGGCGATATTCGTGGAGCGGAGCGGGTCCGGGACGATCTGGAATTCATTGATCACGCAATTCCCCGCGCTGCTGCGGCCGAGCGTCTTCTGGCCGCTGACATGGCCGGTGTCGTGGGGGATGAAGCGCAGCCGGAAGCCGGTGACGCCGGTGAGCGGGGAGGTGGCCCGCGCGGTGACGATCAGCCGCGGCCTGCCGCCGGAGAGCTCGATGCTGTTTCCCTCGATGCCCGCGACCCCGGGGGAAATCGCGAAGTCATGGGTCATGACCACGCCCGGCTTCAGCGGCGTCCAGTTCGAGAAGCGGGAAGGCTTTTCGTCCGAAGTCACGGCGATTTCCATCTCCGCCGGATAGGCCGCGAATTCGACCGAATCGTGCCAGGTCGTGAATTGGAAAGCCTGCGCCGAGATCGGCTCCCGGGCCGCGAAGACGATCTCCTGGCCGGTGAATTGCACCCGCGCCATATCCAGCCCGTTTCCCGCGCGGGTATCCCCGTCCACCAATTCGGAGAGCGGGTGGCCGAAATTCATGTGGCTGGACTCCACCACCTCCACCGGCAGCGGCGGGGCGGCGGGCAGCTGCGCCGCGGCGAGGCCCAGCGCCGCCAGCAGGGGCGGCAATGCGGGGCGGTGGCGGATGCGGACACTCATGGAAGACCCTTCCTCCGGGACATGCTGGCACTTGCGCGCCGCCGTGTCGAAGGCTTCATGCCGGGACGATGAAGCTGCCCCCCGGTGCACCGGAGGGCAGCCCATTCGTCGTACCCAAGAACCCTCAAGGGCTGACCTCGACGACCTGATAAAACGCCTTGTCCGCGGGCGGATCCTCGTCCGTGAGGATCTCCTGGGCCGCCGCGGGCGCGAAGGGCGCACCGAGATCCGAGAAGGAGACCAGGTCCGTGCTGCGGCGCAGTTGGTAGTTCTTCGTCGTATCCAGGTTCGCCACGGTGATTTTGAAATCGCCGCCTTCGAAGCCGGTGTGGATGACCTTCGGGCCTTCCGCCGGGGCGGAGATCTGCCGGACCATCATGGCATTGTACTGCGAGCCGCCGTCCGCGCCGCTCATGTAGATGAAGTGGGAGGCATGGGCGGCGGTGAAGGTGCCGACCACGTATTGCCCCGGGTTGGCGGCCTCGTTGCCGAAGACCCCGGCGCTCAGGTCCGCGTTCGGATCCTCCGGATCGAAGGTGCCGTAATTGTAGGTCCGGCCGGAGCAGCATTCGCGGGTGTCCGCCATCCAGATCTGCACCTGGTACTGCTCGCCCGGGATGAGGCCGGGGATCTCGATGAAGCCGGGGTTTCCGTAGCTGCCGTTCGCGAGCAGGGTTTCATAGTCCGCGTCGCCGCCGCGGTTGTGGGGATCGAAGTCGCCGTAGCGGTCGTCCAGCAGCGGGCCGGTGTCGACGGTGACGCCGAGCGCGGCGATGGTGACCGGGTTTCCGCCGCTCCAGGCATGGACCAGGCTGCCGTTCGTCCGGATGTCGGAGAGGGCGCCGGTGATGTTCGACGGGGTTTCCCAGGCGATGGGGACGAGGTCCGGCAGTTCCGCGCCGCTCACCGGGCTGCTGCCGTAGTCCACCTCCACGGAGTCGGAGAAGCCGTCCCCGTCCGTATCCGCGAGGTAGAGCTTGGTGCCGGCCGCCACTTCGGCGTCGTCGTCCAGCCCGTCGCCGTCGGTATCGGTTTCCAGGGGGTTGCCGTCGTTCTGGTATTCCAGCGCGTTGCTCAGGCCGTCCCCGTCTTCGTCCGCGGCGCCGTCGGAGTTGTCGTTCCGGTCGAAGCCGTAGTTATCCTCGAAATAATCCGACATGCCGTCGCCATCCGAATCCTGCTCGGTGCCGAAGAGCTCGATCTCGCCGAGCTGCAGGTCGCCGGAGAAGGTCGATGCGATCTCGAAGCGGAAGTAGCGGTAGGCGGGAGCGGGCGCCGCCAGGTCGAAGCGCAAGACCTCGTTCCGGTTCCGCCACAGGGCGGGCACTTCCTCGCTCACCGAGTAGATGGGGGTGAAGGTGGAACCGTCCGCGGAACCGAGCAGCGACCAGGCGTGGGGATCGCGCCCCGGGGCGTCGTCGGCGGATGCCAGCGTGAAATGGGTCAGTGCCACGGTGTAGGGCAGCTCCACCGTCACGCTCGCGGGCGCGGAGGGATTGTAGAACTTCGCCTCGCCGCCGCCGACCTTGTTGTCGAAGACATCGAAGGCTCCCTCGTTGTCCGGGAAGCCGGAGAAGAAGGGCTTCACGCTGGCGGTGATGGCGGTCCAATCGAAGAAGGAGGCGTTGGCGTCGGAGCCTTCCACGCCATCGTCGTCATGGTCCGTCACGTCGCGCCCGAGCAGGGCGCCGGTGCCGGTGCCGAGCACGCTCAGGTTCGCGCCGGGGCCGACCGCGGGATCCGCCGGGTCCCCGCCGTTGGCGACCTCGTAGCCGTCCGGGAAGCGGTCGCCGTCCGAATCCGTCACGTCCGGGCTGGTCAGGTAGGTGTTCAGCTCCTCCCCGTCCTCCAGGCCGTCGTGATCGGAGTCCGCGACATTCGGGGAGATATTGTAGAAGCTGTTGATTTCCTCGATGTCGTCGATGCCGTCGCCGTCCGTGTCGGCGAGGTCGGGCCGCGTGCCGTATTGGAATTCCTCGAGGTTGGTGAGGCCGTCCCCGTCCTGGTCGAGCCCGGCATCCCCGGCCTCGCCATCGCTCAGGAAGGAGGAGAAGAGCGGGTTGCTCTCGTAGGCTTCAGGGATCCCGTCGCCGTCCGCATCGGTGGTGCCGGTGGTGCCGAAGTACTCGATTTCGTTCAGCGCGTGCTCGGTGCTGCCGGTGCCGAATACGGCGTAGCGGAGGTAGCGGTAGGGCAGGGACGGGGAAGGGAGATCCACCCGGATGACCTGGTTCCGGTCCGTCCAGATCTGTTGCTTGGAGAAATCGAAGCGCGTGATCGGCACGAAATCCTCGCCGGAGTTCGAGCCCTGGATCTCCCACACGCGGGGATCGCGCTGCGGGGCATCGCCGGAGGAGGTGATGGTGAAGTGGGTGAGGCTGGTAGCGCCGTCCAACTCCACGGTC
>CBFGVD010000340.1:0-4465 GCA_965651965.1 uncultured Verrucomicrobiaceae bacterium
GATACCGGCGCGGATCTCCGCGGTTCGGTCGGCACGCAGCTCGGCGTCAATCTGCTCGGCACCGTGGAAGGGGTGGACGGCGCCTTCTCTGGTATCGTGGGGGCGGCTCTTCTCGAGCCGCTCGGCCTCCACGGCGGTCCGACCCTGACCATGCCGCCGCTTGCAGGTTCGCCTGCCATCAATGCGGGTGGAGCCACGCTTCTGACCACGGATCAGCGGGGATTCAACCGCGTCGTCGGCGGCACGGTCGATATCGGCGCGGTGGAAACGGGCAATGCGATCCCCGTGGTAACCGTGGACACCACCGCGGACGAGGACGATGGGATCGGCACCGGGAACGTGTCCCTGCGCGATGCGATCGCCGGCGCGGAGGCCGGCGCCATCGTGACCTTCGCCCCGGCGCTAAACGGCCAGACGATCACCCTGGCGGTGGATCAACTGGTCGTGGAGCAGAACCTTTCCATCGATGCATCGGCGCTTCCCGGCGGCGTCACGATCACCGGGAACGTCGTGCGCGGCTTCGAGATCTTGACCGGCCGGCATGCCCTGCTCACGGGAGTGGCCGTCTCCGGATTCAACTCGGGACTCGACGACGGCGCTGCCATCCTCAATGCGGGCAATCTGGAACTGAGATCCTGCACCTTCTCCTTCAATACGGGGAATCGCGGGGGCGCGATCCATAACAGCGCGACCGCCGGCCTGGATCTCGCGGGCTGTGTCTTCTCGGACAACGAGGGCGTGGCCGAGGGCGGCGGGATCTTCAATTCCGGCACCGCGGCCCTGAGCGGCTGCACGCTATCCAGCAACGGCAGCTCGGCCAGCGGCGCGGCGCTCTACAATACCGGGTCGATGGAGCTCGGCACCTGCCGGATTTCCTCGAACTCCGCGAACGCGGGCGGAGGCGGGCTCTACAGCACCGGCCATGCCGTGCTGGAGAGCTGCACCTTCGATGGAAATGTCTCCGAAGGCGGATTCGGAGGCGGGCTGGTGAACTCCCTGAGCGCGGACCTGGCAGCCACCAACTGCACCTTCTCGGCCAACGTATCCGACATCGACGGCGACGGTGCGGGGATCTTCAACGGCGGGCTCCTTTCCGTGAATCACTGCACCATCGCCGCCAACGGCACGGACGAAGCCGGGAACGGCGGCGGGATCTTCAACGCCGCCGCGGGTCACCTGACCTTGGCAAACTCCATCGTGGCGGGAAATTCGCCCTCTTCCTCCTCTCCGGACATCCATGGTGACATCGATCAACTGGAAGGCGTGAACCAGGTCGGCTCGGTCAACGGGATCACCACGGTCTTCTCGGGGGTGGTGGGAGATCCGGAGCTTGCTCCCTTGGGCGATTACGGCGGCCCGGTTCCGGTGATGCCCCCCTTGCCCGGCTCTCCGGCGATCGAGGCCGCGGAACTCCTGCCCTCCACTCCCCCCGCCGATCAGCTGGGCAGGCCCCGCCCCGCCGGTCCCGCCCCGGATATCGGTGCCGTGGAAGCCCTGCCCTTCTCGCTGCTCGGGCTCGCGGATTCCGACGAGGACGGCATCCCCGACCTTCTCGAGCCTTCCCTCGGGCTCATCGTCGGCGCGGACGATTCCGCGAGCGATGCCGACGGCGACGGCTCCACCGACGCGGAGGAAGTCGGTGCCATGACCGATCCTTTGGATCCGGGTTCCTATTTCCGCTTCACGGCCTTCGCGAAGACCCCCGGATTCGATCCCGTTACGAATCCCGGCTTCGCCGTCAGCTTCCCTACCTTCCCGGGACTGACGTATTCCATCGAGGCGGATGACGATCTGGACTTCGCCGGAGACGGGCATGAGATCCTGGTCCCAGGTTTCATCGCCACCGGCTACAGTGCCGACTTCGAAATCACCTTGCCGCCCGGCCGCGGCTTTGCCCGGGCGCGGAGCCACTAAACGGTGCAGCCCCGCTCCCCCCCCCCCCGCCGCGCCTACCCGGCGACCAGTTGCCAAAGCATCCCCAGCACCGCACAGGCCCCGAGGGTCGGGAGCACGCCCTGCTTGAAGCGATCCATCGCCAGCCACGCGCCGACGGCCGCCACGGCCACGAACCAATCGGTCCCGCCGGATTCCGGCCGCAAGGCGTGCCAGGCGAACCACACGGCCAGATTGAGGATCACGCCGACCACCGCCGCCGTGATGGCCGTCAGCATCGTGGAAAGGGCGGGCCGCTCCCGCAGGCCCTCGATGTAGGGCGCACCCAGGAAAACGAAAAGGAAGCAGGGCAGGAATGTCACCCACGTGGTGACAGCGGCGCCGAGGGCGGCGGCGGCGAGCGGCGGCATCCCCCCCGGATTTTGCCAAGCGGCGACAAAGCCGACGAACTGCAGCACCATGATCAAGGGCCCCGGCGTCGTCTCCGCGAGGCCCAGACCGGCCATCATCTGGCGCTGGCCGAGCCAGCCGTAATGCTCCACCGCCATCTGCGCGACATACGGCAGCACCGCGTACGCGCCGCCGATCGTCACCAGCGCCGCCTTGCTGAAAAACAACCCCTGCTGGAAATGAATGCCTTCCCAACCCGACAAAAAACCGCAAGCCAGCACCGGCAGCCACCACAAGGCGAGGCAGAGGACGGATACGCGGATGGTCCGCGGCCAGCCGGCCCGCGGCGCGGGCGGAAGCTCCGCAGCGGGGGGATCCGCCGGACCGGACCTGCCGGAAGCCCGTGCGGCGGGAAATTGCCCCGGAAAATATCTCCCGCCCACGAGTCCCGCCAGCGCCGCACCCGCGATAATGGCCACGAAATGAACCTTGAAAACAAAGATCGCGACGAAGGCGAGGAAGGCCAGCACCCACAATGCCGGGGTTTTCAGCGCCTTCGAGCCGATGCGGTTCACGGCGGAAATCACGATCGCGATCACCGCGGGCATGAGCCCGTAGAAGATCCCCTGGATCCACTTCACGTCGCCGCCGGCCATGTATAGCCAGCTGAGCCCGAAAAGGATGAAGATCGAAGGGATGACAAACAATGCCCCGGCGGCGATGCCCCCCTTTGCGCCGTGCAAGCGCCAGCCGAGGTAAATGGCGAGCTGCTGGGCCTCCGGCCCCGGCAGGAGCATGCAGAAATTCAGCGCGTGCAGGAAGTGCTCCTCCCCCAGCCAGCGCCGCTTCTCGACGATCTCCTTGTGCATGATCGCGATCTGCCCCGCAGGACCGCCGAAGCTGATCCAGCCCAGCTTGAACCAGAACCTCAGTGCTTCGGCGAAGGCCGGTACCGGAAGTGGTGCAGCCCCTTTCATCCCCGCAAGTACGGATGGCGGCAGGTACGCGCCGGACACGGCTCCGCGGACGGCAGTTCCCCCGCGCCCGCGGCAAGCGCGAGGGCCGCGGGGAATCCGGCCTCTCGGGACATGCGGCCTCGCTGGATCATGAACTCGGCGAGGATACAAGGCCTGCCGGTGCGCGGCATCAAGCTCCGACTGGTTCCCTGGCGGACTTGCCGGTCCCTCGGAAAAACTCCCACCCTTTCCGATTTAGCCTCCGGATTCTCATTGTCTCCCCCTGCCCCGCGCCCTCAGGGTGGTAGGGAAACCAACTTCTCCGAGCTATGGGACTCATGGACTTCATCAAAGGCGAGCTGCTCGAAATCATCGAGTGGCAGGACGATTCGCGGGACACCATCGCATGGCGCTTCCCCGACGATGACAAGGCGATCAAAAACGGGGCCCAGCTCATCGTCCGCGAAAGCCAGACGGCCCAGTTCCTCTACCTCGGCCAGTTCGGCGATACCTTCGGCCCCGGCAAGCACACGCTGACGACCGACAACATCCCCGTGCTTACCCGGCTGAAAGGCTGGAAATACGGCTTCCAGAGCCCTTTCAAGGCGGACGTCTATTTCGTCAATACCCGCCTCTTCACGGGCAACAAGTGGGGCACCGCCAACCCGATCATGCTGCGGGATGCGGATCTCGGCATCGTGCGCGCGCGTGCCTACGGCACCTACGATTTCAAGGTGGTGAACGTGCAGACCTTCCTCAGGGAGGTCGCGGGATCGGACCACGATTTCCGCGTGGACGAATTCGCCGACACCATGCGCTCCCGCATTGTCAGCATCTTCTCGGACGCGCTGGCAAATGCCCGCGTTCCCGTCTTCGACGTGGCCACCCGCTACACCGAGCTGGGCGACGCCCTCCTGCCGCTCATCAATCCGGTCATCTCCGCGAAATACGGCATCGAGGTCGCCTCCTTCATCGTGGAAAACGTGAGCGTCCCGCCGGAAGTGGAAGAGGCGATCGACAAGCGCTCCGCGATGTCCGCCATCGGGAACCTGAACGACTACGTGAAATACCAGATGGCCCAAGGCATGGCCGAAGGCGGAGGGGGCGGAGCCGCGGGCATGGCCAGCGAGCTCGCCGTGGGCTTCGCCGTGGCGAAGGAACTGATGCAACAGGGCGGCCTGGCCGGCGGCACCCCGCCGCCGCTTCCCGGTGCGGGGCCTGCCGCC
>CBFGVD010000341.1:0-4453 GCA_965651965.1 uncultured Verrucomicrobiaceae bacterium
TTCCATTGAGCAAGCGGGTGGTGACCTGAGTATAGGAGCTCAAGGGTGCGGCGTTCGACAGGCCGGCGAGCGCCAGGAACGGAAGGGTGGTGGTGAAAAGGGTCTTCATGCAAATATGCGGATGGTTCGGTCTCGGGCGGGTGGAGCAAGCGGATGCTCCGAAGTAAAATCCCGCCTGCCCGTGATACGGGAGGCGGGAGGGATAGAAATGATAGTGCCTCCCGATCAGCGGCGGCGGCGGATGAAACCGAGGCCGGCAATGACAGAAAGCAGGAAGGCCGAAGGTTCCGGCACTTGAGTGACCGTACCATTGAGGAAGATGTCATTCGGCAGGGAGCCTTGGAGATAGCTCGTCGTATCCGGCGAGGTTGCGAAGAGTCCGAATTCCACCGTGCCTTCGGTGGTGAAATCGGCAAAATCCCAGATTTTTTCGTTCTCGGCGGCTCCGACGTAAGCGAATCCCGGGTCGCCAGCCGACCATGTCTGGCTGAAATTCCATGCTCCGAAGCCGGAGCCTTCGTCGACTCTATAGCCGAGCTTAAAGGAGGTGATATTACCGTTCGCAACGGTCGGACTGCTTACGTAATCCATAAGGGTCAGTTGGTAACCGGGTTCCGGCGTGACCGTGAAGCCGATGTACCTGGTATCATCGAAGGTGGTGCTCCAGCCGTAAAATTGGAATTCCGAGGTCCTCATCTGGGCTCCACCATGGCCGCCGTAGGAGGAAGGGTTTACATGGTCCGCCCAATCGTGGGCATCGACGGGAGCAGAGCTGCCGAAGGGGACATTGTTTCCGGTGTATTGGGCAAGAACCGCTGCATCCGCGGTGCTGTAAAGAACGGTTGCTACGGAGGTGATCGCAAGGAGGCGCTGGAATTTCATGAGGCTTGCTGAGGGGTGGAATTCGGTCATTCGCAAAACGGGTGCAGTCAAATGAGATGCCTCCAAGATAGCAATGGATCAGGGGTGTCGAGTTTGCCATGTGCGAACTTTAAAACATGCATCAAGTGTGACGTTATCGATTCAATCGCTATATTCCGGTATCTGGGTGGCCCCTTCCGAAGTGGTGTTGATTGATGTTGTATCGGAATCGCCACCTTGAAAATTTGGTGATTCGTGACGGCATATCTATGGACATGTAAGCATGAAAAAGATGGAGCGATGGGCATGGGTCGCGGCGCTGGGGGCGGTTGTCATCTGGGGAGCTGGCCGCGGGCATGATCGGGCCGACCGCGGGGAGGGAGCGCAGGGTGCGGTTTCCGGTGCTCCTACGAAGAGCAGGAGCCGCCTGACGGGCGGCGCGGCGGGGGATCGCGAGGGCGGGCCCGGGAAGCGGGGGCTTGCTCGGCGGAGCAACGTGAAAGGGGGGCTTGCCCGCTCTTTGCAGCAGGATGATCCGCTCGAAAGGATGGCGGATTTCCTGGCAATCCTGGCTTCCTGCGATGCAGGGAACATCAAGGAAGTGGAGGCGGTCTGGGAGAAGCTGAAAGCGGACGGCATGCGACTGCCGGCGGAGGAGGCATTGCTGAACCATCGTCTCGGCCAGTTAAAGGGCGAGGAGGTCCTGGCGGGCCGAACGGGGAGAGCGGAGGATTTCGAATCGATCGGGCTTTTGAAGAACCGCTTCGAGGGCTGGCTCACGGTAGATCCCTTCGGCGCGAAGGCATGGCTGGAAAGCCTGCCGGAAGGGAAATTCCGCGACAAGATGGCGATGAGCGCGATCGCCACCTCCATGAGGGACAGTCCCCTGGAAGCACTGGAACAGGTGTCCGATCTTCCGGAGCATCTGCGGCAAACCGCCGGACGCACGGCGGGGGAGAGGCTCAGGGAATCGGCCTCATTCGAAGAAAGCGCGCGATTGCTCGCGGATCTGGGGGCCGCGGGTTCCGCGGATCCGGATTACCTGCGGGGTGTTTTCGACTCTCTGGCAGGAGCGGCATCCCAGGGCGGCGGGGATCAGGTGGCTCGGCTCGTGGAAGAGCACCTCGATCAGCCCTATGTAAGTCCGCAGGCGCTGCGGCAGCTTTCGGCGGAGATGGGGAAAGAGGACCCGATGTCCGCGCTGGAGTGGGCATCCGCCGTGGAAGGCCGGAAACCGGGGATCCAGGAAGGATCGCTGCTTGCCGCGACCCTGCAGGATATGGATCTGGGCGATCTGGATCGAGCCGAAGCCTGGGCTCGCGAAAGGCAGGGGAGTCCCGCCATTTCCCGGATGCAGGAGAGCCTGCAATCCCGCCGCCGCATCCTGGAAGACCGGGGCGACGATGCGAACGAGTACGACAAGGATGATTGAAGGCAATCCTTCGGCCGCGCGACCGCGTTTCCGCCCCTTGGCAAAGCCGTTTGACGGCTGGTGAAGTGGCAGTCCTGCCTGGATTCGAACCAAGACGAACAGAGTCAGAATCTGTTGTGCTACCGTTACACTACAGGACTAGAGGCCACCTCTTGCTCTTGCTGGAAGAGCAGCCCCCCCAGGACTCGAACCTGGAAAGACGGAATCAAAATCCGTAGTGTTACCATTACACCAAGGGGCTCTTCGGCGTCGGGGCGCGAACGCTAGGCGCATGGCATTGGTTTGGCAATGCGGAATTTGAGAGGTTTTTCGAGGGAATCCCATGATGGGGGCTGTATGGAAGCCGGGCATTTCTTGCGTCCCGGAAGAGTGGAGCGGTGGGAGCGGCTCCGATGCCGCTTCCGCGACGATCCGGGGAACCGTTAGGCTTCGCGGCGTGACATCCGGGGGATTTCTGAAATACTCCCCGCGTCCCGACCTTCAAATTAGTCGAAGATGTTCCGGAAATCGTTTGTCGCCGCTTTTTTCGTATCCGCCCTGCCGCTCGCCGCCGAATCGGAGGTGCTGCGGGCCCTGCCCGTGGACCCCTCCGAGATCACGCCGGAGGAAAAGATCGCCCCGGTACCGGTACCCCGTGCGCCGGTGGCGGATATCACGCCTCTGCCGCCGGGCACGGTGAAGCTGCCGCCGCGGAAGCCCGGGGTGAAAACGGATGCCCCGGAGGTCTCGAACCTGCCGGAAGGCGAGGATGCGATCCGCCTCCAGATTTTCCTGGATCAATCGAATTTCGGCCCCGGCGTGATCGATGGCAAGCCGGGCCGTTTCACCGTGCTGGCCGTGGATACCTGGAACGAGGTGCACGGCTACCCTGCGGGCGAGATGGGCCCGGTGATGGACGCCGCGCGGAAGGCCGTGCCCAATGCCTTCGCCACGGCGGTGGTGCCGGAGGTGGCGGTGAAGTGGGTCAACAGCGGCTTGTCCCACAGCCGCGCGCTCCAGGCCAAGGCCAAGCGCATGAGCTACCGCAGCCTGGCGGAATTCATGTCCGAGCGCTTCCACACCGATGTGGAATTCATCCTGGAGTTGAACGGCTCCAAGAACACCTGGGGCGTGAAGCCCGGCGGCACGCTGATCGTGCCGAACGTGAAGCCTTTCCTGATCGAGTCCATCACCGGCGCGCGCTATGAGAAGGACACGGTGATGTCCGAGCGCCACGCGGTGGTGGATACCAAGCGGAACCAGGTGCGCATCTTCGAGGGCGCGCCCCCTGCCATCGCCATCACGGAGGAAGATCTTCTCTCCGGCCGGCCGGTGCTGGTGAAGCCGAATCAGGCGCTGATCGCCTCTTTCCCCATCACGCCGGGCAAGCCGCAATTCATCCACAAGGGCGTATGGAAGCTGAACAACAGCGTGGAGCTGCCGGTGTGGCGCTATGACCAATCCCTGCTGGAGACCGGCAAACGCAGAGACAAGGCGCTGAATATCCCGCCCGGGCCGAACAGTCCGGTGGGCATCATCTGGAACGGCTTGAGCCGCCCGGGCATCGGCCTGCACGGGACCTCCGACCCGGAGACGATCGGCCGCGCCCGCAGCGCCGGCTGCATCCGCCTGGCGAATTGGGATGCCATTCGCATCCCGGCGCTGATCAGGCCCGGGGCCACCGTGGAAGTGCGCTGACAGATGCCGCGGCGCTATGCTCCGGCACCCTGCAGGGGCAATTCCACGCGGAAGACGGCGCTCTCCCCCGGCTTGCTCAGCAGGGTCACACGGCCGCCAGCCTGCTCTGCCAGACGCTTCGCGATGGAGAGGCCCAGACCCGTGGAGGGCTCGTCCGCCGTGGGCCGGGCGCTGAGCTGCACGTAGCGCTGGAAAAGCCGCGGATAGTCTTCCTCGCGGAAGCCGGGACCATCGTCCGCCACCAGGAAGATGCCGTGCCCGGCCTCACGGGTCACCGTGATGCGGACCGTGCCGCCCGGAGAGGTGAATTTCACGGCGTTTGAGAGCAGGTTATCCGCGATCTGCTCCACCACCCAATCCTCCGCCTCCAGCGGCACGCACTCCCCGCAACCTAGCACGGCGATGGCGATGCCTTTGCCCGCGGCGTGCTGCCGGTGCTGCTCTGCCAATCTGGATAGCGCGCCGCCGAGATCCCCGCAGTTC
>CBFGVD010000342.1:0-4444 GCA_965651965.1 uncultured Verrucomicrobiaceae bacterium
GGCAAGACTTCATCGGCCCTGCCTCCGGAAACCGGCGTCCGCGCTATCCGATTTCAAGGAAGCTCTTCCACGACCATCCGGAAAAATGCCTTTTTCACCACGGGGTTCCAGATTCCCGAGCCGAAGGTGAGGTAGCTGCGGCCTCCCTCGACAGAAAGTGCCGGGGTGGCTCCCGTCCATGCCGAGTCACCGTTGCGGGTGGCGATGGTGGTCCAGTTGGAAAGTCCTTCGCCCGAGCGCTGGATCCGCACCCGCAGTTTGGGGTCGGCCAGGGCTCCGGCGGAGAGGCTCACCCGGACTCTCACCTCTTCCGAGGTGCCGGTGAAGGGGACAAGGGCGAGGGCGCATGCCCAGTTCGCGAGAAGGTCCGCGGCCTTCGGATCGGTGCCGGTGGCGTATTCGATGATGTTGGCCACGCCGTCGCCGTCGTAGTCGGTATCGTTGGCGGCGTTGCCGCTGTCGGAAGAAGTCCCGAAGTGGCTTTCCCGCCAGAGTTCGAGCTGCGTCTGCACCGGAATCTCGACCAGGGACACGACCCCGGCGACGGCCGCCGCCGATTTGACGGGCACGGATCCCGTCTCCCCGTCGTGCAGGACGGCCCATGAGCTGGAGAGAGCGGAGCCTTCCGTGAGGTGCTGCACGAAGAAACGGGTCACCGGGGCGGAAGCCGCGTGCGGGGTTATATGGAGACGGATGGCCAGATTCTTGGTCTGGCCCGGTGTCACGCTCTGCACCACCTGCGCGAGGCTGACGGGGTAGAGGCTCAGGTTGCCGTTGCTGGCGCCCGAGGTGGAGGTGGCCGTACTGCCGGAGAGGGAAACGCTGGAGACCGCGGCCGTGATTTCTCCCGCGGTCATCGCGGTGCCGGGAACGTAGCCGCCGCCTGCAGCGGGCATCGCCTTCAAGAACCGCACTCTCACGCGGGCGGGGGCGATGACCGCATCCGGGCTGAAGCCGACAGGCACGCTTGCGTGGCCGCGGTTCGTGTAGGAAAAGGTGACGGCGTCGGCCGTGGTGCCGGGAAGGGCCTGGAGCGGGGCCGCCGAGGTGCCGGCGGCGGTATTGGCAAGGCCGAGCTGGCAGCTGCGGTTCTTCATCAGGTGCAGCCCCCCCGTGGCCTCCACGCCCGCGAGGTCGCAAATGCGGTCCCCATCGACGTCCAGGGCCGCCAAGTCCGTGCAGGCTTCGTCCAGGAGATGCACGGTAGCGCCCAGCGTCCAGGAACTGGTCCGGGCGTGGACGTAGAGTTTTACCCCCGCGGTGCCGGAAGCCGCGATGTCGGTGTAGCCGTCGGTATTCCAATCGACCAACGCCAACGCGCGGACGGTCCCGGGATAAGTGATGACGTTTTGAACATTTCCTCCGGCCGCCTGGACCCGGATGACGCCGGTATTGAGGGAGGAAACGGTTTCCGCGCCGGAACTGCTATCCTGCACATCGCCGATGACGACGGCGCAGGAACTCCCGGAGGTCGGGACATTCGAGCCCGCACCGGCCTTCCAAGTGCTGCCATCATGGCGGTAGCGCAGGTCGTAGCCGTAGGATCCCGGGATGAGGGACGAGATTTCGAGCCGTCCTCCGGGAACTTCCTGGCCGATGGCGAAGGCCCCCAGGCCCGGCAGGCCCGAGTCCACGCCCTCCAGCAAGTAGCCGGAGCCGTCTCCGTTGTTCTTCAGCCAGGTCAGGCTGCCGGAGGCGGGGGCCATGCCGAGGATGTCCACGTCGCCGTCGCCCTCCATGTCCCCGGCCTGGATGCGCGTCGTGCCTGCCACGATGGCCGCAGTGCCGCTGAACCACCCGACTCCGCCGCCGTTCGAGCTGTAGAGGCGCGTGATGGTGCTGTTTGAGACGTAAGCGAGGTCCGTGAACCCGTCCCGGTTGAAATCGGCAGCGGTCACGCTGGAAGGAGCGGTCCCGGCGGTGCCCACGGTCACCGGAAAGCTGAGGCCGGAAGAAAAGGCGGGATACCAGAGGAGGCGCTTGCCGCCGCCGTCCGCCGCGATGAGGTCGGTCCGGCCGTCGCCATTGATGTCGGCGGCTTCGAGGTCCACAGGTCCGCCGGGGGAGGTGCCGCCCCAGGCTTCGGCAACCGCGCGGGCTTCCCGATGGGGGGCGATATTCTCGAAGTAATGGTAACCGGCGTTGAAGATGATGTCGTTGTCCCCGTCGCGGTCCATGTCCGCGATCGCGAGCATGGTCGGCTCCTTCGATGAAGCCGCAGGTCGCAAGGTCACCGGCGGGGAGAATTCCCCTGCGCCGGTGCCACGCAGCCAAAGAAGCTCCCCGTCGAAGGGAGAAACCACGATGTCGACGATTCCGTCCTCGTCCAGGTCACCGGTGTCGTAAGGCAGGGTCCTGAAGTTGCCGGCGTAAGTGTTCCCGATCTGCACCGGCGCGGCAAAGCCGGATCCCGTGGCCCGGAAATAGACGAGTCTCCGGTTATGGGTGTCGTAGGCCAGGAGATCGTCGAGGCCGTCGGCGTTCAAATCGGCGGTTTTCAAACTGGAATAGGCGACTCCGGATTGGATGACGGATGCGGTAAAGAGACCGTTGCCGTTATTCGCATAAAAACGGAGGACATCGGAACTGCCGGTATGTGCCGCGGAGATGATGTCGGTGGTTCCGTCGTTGTTCAGGTCGCCCGTGGCCAGATCTCGGCAGGTGGGGTCCGCGGGGCTCAGGGTGCTCGCTCCGGAGGAGAAGTTCGAGTCGCCGGGATTCCAGCGGACCTTCACGCTGCCGTAAGCCTCGATGAGTTCGAGATCGCCGTCACGGTCGATGTCCGCGAGCTTTACGGGGAAACCGTAGTACTTGGGTCCGTTGAAGTTTTCCGCGGTCCAATGCCAGCCGCGTGTGAAGTTTCCGGAACCGTCGTTGATGCAGGTCATGATGCGGAACTTCCCCTCGTGTACGCCATTGTAGGTGAGCACGGCGGAGCGCACCAGGTCGAGGTCCCCGTCCCCGTCCAGGTCGCCGATATCGCCATGGCCCATCCTGAAGTCGACCGATGTGTTCGAAGGGTGGTAAGGATCGTAATCGTAGGCGGGCATTTTCTTCGCACTGCCGGTGTTGCCGGCAGGCTGGAGCAAGAAGTTGCCTCCGCCGAAGAGTTCCAGCCGCCGGTCCGCATCCGCTTGGATGGGAAGAAAGCGGCTCTCACCGGTGTTCTCCCAGAGTCCGGTCGATTTGAGGACGAAAGGCCAGGCGCCGGCGCCGGTGGTGAAGGCGGTGAAAAGGACGAAACCGGCGAGTGTCGTCCTGAGGTGAAGCGGTTGCGGAGTGATTTTCATGAGAGGAAGCTCGCTTGTGGCGATGGCTTCTTCTCCCACGGTGCGGCGAAACGGGGAATAGGACCTCCGGCGGAGGAAACCGCTTTCGGTCCGGGAAAGGATCCGACTTTGGTCGGACCTGCCGGCCGGATTCCGGTTCTCATCCGCCACACCGTACGCTAGAGCGTGCGCACACAGCATCCGAATGAGCGGTGAAGCACCCATGAGCCCGCGGCCGGCGAGCGAGCAACTTGACTTCGTGATCGAAAAGATCGGCGCGGTGTCGCCCGAAGAAATCCTGCGGGATTTGCTGCGGATCAGCGCGGAAACGCTCGGAGTCGGGCGGGTGAGCTACTGGAGCATGGAGATCGGCGGACGCGCCATCAAAAGGGATCTTCAATACGATCTGGCGTCCTCCCGTTTCGATCTCACCGGCCTGCGCCTGGAAGCCGTCGATTTGCCGGCCTATTTCGCCGCCCTGCACCAGGGCTCCAGTCTCGTGGTTTCCGATGACGTGATGGAGGATCCCCGGCTCATCGAGTTCAGGGATGGCTATTTCAAGCCCCTGGGGATCTCTTCCATGCTGGATGCGCCGGTGCACCGGCACGGGCGGCTCTTCGGCGTCATCTGCCACGAGCATGTCGGCACCCGGCGCCGCTGGCGTTCCTGGGAGATCGATTTCGCGCGCTATGTGGCGCAGTGGATCGCGCTGGCCGTGGAGATCGATGGCCGCCAGCGCGCGGAAATCGCCCTGCGAGAGAGCGAGGGGCGGTACCGCATGGTCATCGACCATACCCCCACTCCCACCGTGGTGGTGGACATGAAAAGCGGGCTCTTCATCGAGGCGAACGAAAGCGCCGAGAAATTCTACGGCGTGAGCAGGGAGGTCCTTTTGGCGGGCGGTCCTGCGGATTTCAGCCCGGAGTTCCAACCGGACGGCCGCCTCAGCGCGGAAGCCGCGGGGGAGAAGATGGCTCTGGCGCTGAGCGGGGACGAGCCCCGTTTCGACTGGGTTCACCGGTCCGCGGACGGGCGGGATATCCCCTGCTCGGTGCATCTGGCCAAGATGCCGGGGCGCAAAAGCATGCACGTGATCGCCGCGATCACCGACCGCACCGAGCAGCTCCGCACCGAGGAAACCATGCGGCGCGCCCTGGAAAACGAGCGCGAGCTGG
>CBFGVD010000343.1:0-4430 GCA_965651965.1 uncultured Verrucomicrobiaceae bacterium
TCCGAATTCTCCCACTGGGCCTGGCTCCAGACGCCGAAGGCGAAGGGCGGCATCGAGGGCGTGAAATACCCGCTCGTCGCCGACGTGAACAAGACCATCGCCGATGCCTACGACGTGCTGGCGGGCGATTACGACGTGGATGAGAACGGCAACCTGGTGGTGCACGGCGAACTGGTTGCTTACCGCGGCCTTTTCCTGATCGACCTGAATGGCGTCGTCCGCCACCAGATCGTCAACGACATGCCGCTGGGCCGCTCGATCCGCGAGGCCCTGCGCGTGGTGGATGCCCTCCAGCACTTCGAGCAGCACGGCGAAGTTTGCCCGATGGATTGGAACCGCGGCGACAAGGCGATGAAGCCGGACCACGAGGGGGTTTCCAGCTATCTGGCGAACTGAGCTTCGGCCTTTCTTTTCAAAAGCGGGCCGCGGGAAATCCGTGGCCCGTTTTTTCTTTTGAAAGAACCGGGATGGATGGGATGAAAGCTTTTCCCGCACCCGCTTCGGTCTTTCTTGCTTCCGCAGGCGCGTTCGTGAGAACGCGGTGGGAGCGGCTCGCCCCACCGGAGGGAATGGATCCACTGGAGACCCGCCCTCGCGGTGTCGCCACCGCGCCTACTCAAGCCGGGCGGAATCTTCTCGAAATCCCATCCAACCTATCCATCCCGGTCCCCCGAACACCCGGCTTTGACAGCCGGGGGAAGACCGCTATTTTCGCCCTCCCAATCACGAACTCACTCCCATGAGCGAAGCCACTCTCGAAACGCATTCCTTCCAGGCGGAGATCAAGCAACTGCTCGATCTGGTCGTTCACTCCCTCTACACCGACCGCGAGATCTTCCTGCGCGAGCTGATCTCGAACGCCTCGGACTCGATGGAAAAGCTCCGTCACCTCCAGGGAACGGAAAAGGACATCCACGATGCCGCGCTGCCGCTGGAGATCCACATCACCACGGACGCGGAGGCGAAGACCCTGACCATCGCGGATCACGGCATCGGCATGACCCGCGGGGAACTGGTGGAGAATCTGGGGACCATCGCGCATTCCGGCACCAAGGCCTTCCTCCAGGCGATGAAGGACAGCGGGAACACCCCCGCGAACATGATCGGCCAGTTCGGCGTGGGCTTTTACTCCGCCTTCATGGTGGCGGGCGAGGTGCAGGTCCACACCCGCTCCTGGCGGGAGAACGGGGAAAACCTCGTCTGGCTGAGCGACGGCGCGAGCGGCTACTCCATCGAGACCTCGGAAAGCGAGCAGCGCGGGGTGAAAATCGTGCTGAAGCTCAAGGAGGAGCACGCGGAATTCTCCGACGCCGCGCGAGTGAAGCGCCTGATCGAGCAATACAGCAATTTCGTCGGCTTCCCGATCTTCCTCAACGGCGAGCGCGTCAACAACGTGGAGGCGCTGTGGCTGAAGAACAAATCCGATGTCACGGAGGAGGAATACAAGGCCTTCTACCAGTTCACCGCGCACGCCTACGACGAGCCCGCCTACCGCCTGCACTTCAGCGCGGATGCGCCCATCGCCATCAACGCCCTCGTTTTCGTCCCGAGCGAGAACGTCGAGCGCTGGGGCATGAACAAGATGGAGCCCGCCGTGGCACTGTATTGCAAGAAGGTGCTCATCGACCCCTCCCCGAAGGGGCTGCTGCCGGAGTGGATGCGCTTCCTGAAGGGCGTGATCGACAGCGCCGACCTGCCGCTGAACATTTCCCGGGAGACGATGCAGGACAGCGCGCTGGTGCGGAAGCTCGGCAGCGTGATCGGCAAGCGGGTGGTGAAGATGTTCGAAAAGGAAGCCGAGTCCGATCCGGAGAAATACCAGGGCTTCTACCGCAAGTTCGACCGCTTCTTCAAGGAAGGCGTGGCCACGGACTACGCGCATCGCGAGGGGCTGGCGAAGCTGCTGCGCTTCGAGTCCTCCATGACGGAGGAGGGCAAGCTGGCTAGCTTCACCGACTACGTGACGCGCGCCAAGGACGGGCAGGACAAGATCTACTACCTCGTCGGCCCGAGCCACGCGCAATTGGAAAGCAGCCCCTACGTGGAGGCTTTCAAGTCCCGCGGCCTGGAGGTGATCTATTTCACCGATCCGGTGGATGAATACGTGGTGGAATCCCTCGGCGAATTCGAGGGCAAGAAGCTCGTATCCATCAGCCACGCGGGCGTGGAACTGGAGGACAAGGAGGAAGAAGGAGATGCCCTGGGGGCGGAGGCCACGGAGAAGCTCTGCGCCTTCCTGAAGGAAGAGCTGGGCGACAAGGTGACGGCCGTATCCGCGGGCAAGCGCCTCGTCGAGAGCCCGGTGATCGCGCTCGTCCCGCAGGACGGCATGACCGCCCAGATGCGCCGGATGATGAAGGCGATGGATGAGAACTTCAAAGACGAGGTGAAGGTGGAGCTGGAGATCAACCCGCGCCACCCGCTGGTGAAAAAGCTCTCCGAAACCCGGGAAGCAAACCCGGAACTCGCGAAAATGGTCGCGGGCCAGCTCCTGGACAACGCCCTGATCGCCGCGGGGCTGCTGGATGACGCGCGGGATCTGGTGAAGCGAATGAACTCGCTGATGGAGAAGGCGATGGGTTGATGCGGGATTTCAGCCGGGGGCGCCAACGTCGCCCCCGGTGACGGGCCGCAGGGCTGCCGCATGCCGGGAGATGATGGGAAGCCCAGACAAGGGTGGGGACTTCCCGGATATGTTTTACCTTGGCGGATTCGGCATATGTTAGTATATGCCGTGGCGTCCTTTTAGCCATCTTCCCTCCCCATTCCATGATCATCCTCTCCCGGAGGTTGGCACGGCGTCTTGCCGTACCCCTCGTTCCGCTGGTTTTTTGCAACGTGGCAACGGCCGACAAGCCCGGTGCCAGGTCGATGCCGAAAGTGCTTCCCTCGGCCACCGGGTTCGCGGAGACGAAGGATTATTCGGGATCCATCGGGGAGGATCAGAATGCCGGATACGATTGGGACCTGCCGGATCCCGACGATATGCCGGATGGGCCTGGCGGTGCCGCGATTTTGGACAATTCCCGTACGCTCCGGGATGGTAGCGGGGGGACGACAGGCGAGATCCGGCGCTACCCCACGCCTCCGCCCCTGAAAGTCCGGCCCGCGCGCATCTTCGATTGGAAATCCATGCGTCATCGGGAGCTTAGCCGGGATGAACAGTATGCCCGGCACAAGGCGGCGATGATCGAATATTGGGAGGAAGGGATGAAACATTCCGCCGCCATGCTCGACGTGCTGGAGATGCGGATGGTGGATTACGGCACGATCACCATGTCCGCGCCCCTGCTATCCCAGCCGGGGGATGCCTTCGCCTTCGACTTGAACAAGTCCGCCGACGATTACTTCGATTACGCGCGGACGGACGTGCACGCGCTGGCGCAAAACCGCGAGGCGACGGTGCAATCCACCCAAATTTCCGGGTCGGTCGCCCAAGACATCGTGGCGGAAGGCCGGCTTGAGCGGCAGCTCCGCACCGAACAGCAGGCGGATCTGGACGCGGTGGAAAACCGCCTGATCGAAGAACAGGCCGTCTCGATCAAGCGCGCCGCGATCGAGCAAACCTATCAGGCGGAACTCGCGGCGGCGGATGCGGATACCACCCTGGATGCGAGCGGGAAGGAAATTGCCAAGGCGAACGCGGCCACGAAGAAAGCTACCTCGCTGCTTGAATTGAGGCGGGAGATTCCGGATGCCGGGACCGGCGGGGTTTTGCCTGACCGCGACGATACGGGAGCAGGGGAGGATTTGCTCAAGACTCCGCGCGAAACCTTGGGCAAGCTCGCGGAGAAAGGTCCCTTGGACGTGCTGCCGCAGATCGCTCCCACGATGTCCAGCCGCTCCGCAATCATCACGGCGGCCGGGGACAACGCGGTGGAGTCCATCTTCAAGCTCCTGGGTAATCCTCAGAAATATATCGATTATCAGGACAAGGTGCTCCTTTTCGGCGTCGTGGCCGTATCCGTGACACCCGGGAAGGAAACGGTGCAGAACTACGCCGCGGATATCACCGTCGCTCTGAACTACGATTGGCAGCGCGCGAAGGCTTCCACCCTCTGGCGGCTGTCCAAGGCGAAAGAGAATTCGGAGCTTTCGGGGGTACTCGCGAATCTTGCCCGGAGGGAGGAAAGCCTCAAGGACGAAAGCGATCTCGATGAACGGCGCAAGGAGAGGCGTCCACCACCGCGGCGGGGAGTAAATCCCTTGGTCGTGGCGGTCTCGCCCCTGATGGAGCAGCAGGTCATCGATCAATCGAGCAGTTTTCGCAAGCAGACGGAATTCGCGCTCCAGCTCAGCGGTCTCCTCGGTCAGGCGGGGCTCACGGCGCAGGCGGATGCCATCCAGCAATATATCAAGCGGCAGGAAGCGGAGGCCCGCAGCCGCGATCCGATCGGGCGCTCGCCGCACGCGCCGAGCGCGACGCCTGG
>CBFGVD010000344.1:0-4426 GCA_965651965.1 uncultured Verrucomicrobiaceae bacterium
AGAAACCTACACGGACCGGCCGCCCGGTCAACACCTTTCGGAAAGAATTCCGCCGGTTTTTCTCACGCCCACGCGCAATCCGTTGGAAATGAACACCCGCGCCCCCTCACTTTTTTCCGGACAACCCGCAGGGACTCCCCCGCACGCCCCCTGGAACCCCCGCCACGCCACCCGCGGACGCCACCAGGAACCCCGGAAACCCCCTCCGGGAGGACACGGCATTCGGCGGCAAACGAACCCTCGGCACCGTGGCAAGCAATTGAATGAAAGCGATTCGCGCTTTTATTGTACGATCGTTTGACATTTTTACACAATCGTGTAAGTTGGAGTTCGTGGAGCGAGAACTCTTTCCGGTCAGCCCGAACAAAGGCGAGCAGGCGCGGCGCAAGCTGCTGCTGGCGGCGCTGAAGAAGTTCGGGGAGAAGGGCTACGAGAACGCCTCCGTGCGGGAGATCGCGGATGAGGCCGGCCAGAACGTGGCGGCGATCTCCTATTACTTCGGGAACAAGGAGAAGCTCTACGCCGCGGTGCTGGAGGGAATCGGCGAGTACCTGCGCGATGTTTTCAAAGCGGTGGCGGACGATTCTCGCAAACGTCTCAAGGACGATGTTCCGGACGTTCCGGTGGCTACCGGGATCATCAAACGGATGATCCGGACACTGCTGGGGGAGCAACTGGAGGGGAGCGAATTCGAGAAGATCCGCCTGGTGATGATGCGGGAGCAGGCGGCGCCGAGCGAGAATTTCGGCCTTCTCTACGAAAAGACCCTGCGGCCGCTGCACGAGCTCTTCACCCGCGCGGTGGGGATCGCCACGGGAGCGGATCCGTTTTCGGCGAAGACGATCCTCCGGACCCACGCGCTCTTCGGCCAAGTGCTCTCATTCACACTCGCACGCGCTACGATCCTGCGGCGGCTGGGAGCAAGGAAACTGGAAAAGCACCACATGCTGGAGATCGCGGGGATCCTGGACGAGCACGTGGAACTCATCTGCGAAGGATTAGGAACGAAAGAAGCCGGACGATGAAAAAAGCGATACCCTTGATCCTCTTGCTGGCTGCCGCCGCGGCGGGCGGCTGGCATTTCTACGGCAAATATCGTAGCAATCATGCTCCCCTGCTGCTGCACGGGAACGTGGACATCCGCGGCGTGGACCTGGGCTTCCGCGTCTCCGGCAGGATCGCGGAGGTACTGAAGGACGAAGGCGATGCCGTGAAGGCCGGCGAGCTGCTCGCACGGATCGACAGCGAGCCCTTCGCCCGGGAGCTCGATCAAGCGAAGGCCGCCCTGGCGGAGGCGAAGGCCGCCCGCGGGCAGGCGGAGGCAGCCCTGGCACAGGCCCGGGCGGACGCGGACCTGAAACACGCGGGCTACCGCAAGGAGGAGATCGAGCAGGCGCGGGCGACGCTCGGGCAGGCGGAAGTCTCGGCGAAAAACGCGGAACGCACTTACGCACGCCAATCCGAACTGGTGAAGGCGAACGGAGTCTCCCGGCAGAATTTCGAGAACGCGCATGCGGCCTACCGCACGGCGGAACAACAGGTGAAAGTGGCGGAAGCGAACCTGCGCCAATTGGAAGCGGGCTTCCGTGCAGAGGAGATCGCCGCCTCGGAAGCAGCCCTGGGCGCGGCCCGGGCCGGCGTGGCGGCGGCGGAAGCGGCGGTGCTGAAAGCGGAGGCGGCTGTGAAAACCGCGGAGATCCGGCTCTCAGACACCGAGCTGAAGAGCCCTTCGGATGGCATTGTCATCACCCGTGCCCTGGAGCCGGGCGCGATCGTGCAGGCAGGCCCCACGGTGCTCACGCTCTCCTTGGAAAAGCCTGTCTGGGTCCGCGCTTACGTCCACGAACCCCAGCTTGGCAAGTTCCCCCCGGGCACCAGGGTGACGCTGCATACGGACGGGGATCCGGATCATCATTTCCACGGCACGGTGGGTTTCGTCTCGCCCCGCGCCGAATTCACGCCGAAATCGGTGGAGACGGAGGAACTGCGCACCTCCCTGGTTTACCGCATGCGCGTGATCGTGGATGATTCGGACGGTTCCCTGCGCCAGGGCATGCCGGTGACCGTAGCGCTGGACGAGAGGCAATGAGCGCGGATGCGGACAAGCCGCCGGGAGAAGTCGTTATCAGCTTCCGGGATCTCACGAAGAGCTTCCCGGGGATGGAGGCCCCCGCTCTCGACAAGGTTTCCGGAGAGGTGCGCCAAGGCCTGATCACCGGCCTCGCCGGTCCGGACGGTGCGGGGAAAACCACGCTGCTGCGCCTGATCGCGGGGCTCATGGAGGCGGATGGGGGGAGCGTGCGCACGCTCGGCCGCGATCCGATCCGCGAGGCTGCGGAAATCCGCGGGGAGATCGGTTACATGCCCCAGAAATTCGGCCTCTACGAGGACCTGACCGTGATGGAGAATTTGAACCTCCATGCGGATCTCCGGCATGTCACGGGAAGCGAGCGGGAAGAATCCTTCGGGCGCCTGCTGGATTTCACCGACTTGAAGCGTTTCACCGGACGCTTCGCCGGAAAACTTTCCGGCGGGATGAAGCAAAAGCTCGGCCTCGCCTGCGCGCTGCTCGGGAAGCCGAAACTGCTGCTGCTGGATGAGCCGGGCGTGGGTGTGGATCCGATCTCGCGCCGGGAGTTGTGGAGCATGGTGGAGGATCTCGTCGGCCAGGGCATCGCCGTGGTATGGAGCACCGCCTATCTGGACGAGGCCGAGCTATGCGGCACCACCCTGGTACTGAACGAAGGCAAGCCGCTCTTCGCCGGCACGCCGCGGGAAATCGCGGTCCCGCTGGAAGCGCGCGTTTTCAACCTCAGGGATCCGGGCGAGGAGAAACGGAAGATCCTGACCCGCGCGCTCTCGCGACCGGAGGTCAGCGACGGGACCATCCAGGGCCACAGCCTGCGGCTCACCTTGCGCCCGGGAAGTTCCCGCTTCCCTCCGGAGGAAATCGGAGCCGCGCCGGATGCGGAGTGGGCGAGGGCGAAACCCCGCTTCGAGGATGCTTTCATCGACCTCCTCGGCGGCGGACCTTCCGGCGACTCCGTGCTGGCCAGGCACACCGCGCAGATCCCCCGGAGCGACGAAACGGTGATCGATGCCCTGCACCTGACGAAGCAATTCGGCGACTTCAAGGCTACGGACGATGTCACTTTCCAAGTGAAACGGGGTGAAATCTACGGGTTGCTGGGACCGAACGGCGCGGGCAAATCGACCACCTTCAAAATGATGTGCGGCCTGCTGGTACCCACTTCCGGCACGGCAAAAGTGGTGGGCCTGGATCTGCGGAAAAGCGGGAACAAAGCACGGCAGAAGCTCGGCTACATGGCCCAGAAATTTTCCCTCTATGGCAATCTGACGGTTGCCCAGAATCTCGCGTTCTTCTCCGGCATCTACGGCCTCACCGGCAGGAAACAACGCGAGCGCACGGAAGAGATGGCCCGGATCTTCCACCTCGACCCCTTCCTGAAGACCAAGACGGAGTCGCTCTCCCTCGGCTACAAGCAGCGTCTGGCGCTCGCCTGCTCCGTGATGCACGAGCCGGACATCCTCTTCCTGGACGAACCTACCTCCGGGGTGGACCCGGTGACACGCCGCGAATTCTGGACCCACATCAACGGCCTGGTGGATCGCGGGGTGACGGTGATGGTGACGACACACTTCATGGACGAAGCGGAATACTGCGACCGGATCGGTCTCGTCTTCCGCGGCAAGCTGATCGCGAACGGCACGCCGGACGAATTGAAAGCGAGCGTGGCGACGGCAGAGGATCCCGATCCCACGATGGAGGACGCTTTCATCCGGCTCGTGACGGAAAGGGAGGTCCCTGCATGAAACATCTCTCCCTCCGCCGCTTGCGTGCCCTCTGCTGGAAGGAAACGCTGCAGATGTTCCGCGATCCGAGCAGCAATCTCATCGCTTTCGCCTTGCCGATGCTGCTGATGTTCGTTTTCGGCTTCGGGATCAACCTGGACACGCCGACCTTGAAAATCGGTCTGTACAAAGAAGCCGAAGGCACGGAAGCGGAGGGATTCGCCGCGGCTCTCTCCGGCACGCCCTCGCTGGAGATCCACCGCTATGAATCCCGCGTGTCGATGGCGCGGGATATGACGGACTCGAAGATCCGCGGCTTCGTGGTAATCCCGGCGGATTTCTCCAGGAGGATGAAGCTGGGATCCGACACCGCGCCGGTGCAAGTGGTGGCGGACGGCTCCGAACCGAACACCGCGCAATTCGTCAACTCGCACATCAGCGGCGTGTGGCAGCTCTGGTTGATGCAGCGGGCGGCGGCTCGCGGGGAGGACCGGGAGCGGGCGGACAAAGCGTTGCGGCTTCTGGGCACACTCGAGCACCTGCCGGCGCCGGCGACCGGCGACCTGCTCACGGCCCGGACCCTTGACCTCATCGAGCGCACCCGGCAACAGGA
>CBFGVD010000345.1:0-4423 GCA_965651965.1 uncultured Verrucomicrobiaceae bacterium
CGCGGGCTTGGGCCGGGCCTAGGCACGAAAAAGGCGGATCCCCGCGAAGGGATCCGCCTCGAGAGATTGTCCGGGGACGGGGTTTTACCAGCGGCGACCGCCGCCGCCGCCACCGCCGCCGTAGCCGCCTTTGCCGCCGCCACCACCGTAGCCGCCCTTGCCGCCGCCGCCACCACCGCGGCGTTCGCCGCCGCCGTAGCCGCCGCGACCACCACCACCGCCACCGCCGCCACCGCCGAAGGACGGGCGCTCTTCGCGCGGCCGCGCTTCATTGACGGTCAGGTTGCGACCGCCGAAATCCTTGCCATCGAGACCGCGGATCGCGGCTTCCATGCCTTCCTTCGTCTCCATGGAAACGAAAGCGAAACCACGCGGGCGGCCGGTTTCACGGTCCATCACCAGGCTGACTTCGGCCACGGGGCCGAATTCGCCGAAGGCGTCGCGCAGCTCGTCTTCGCCGGCGGAGAAGGGGAGATTCCCCACGTACATCTTGTTGCTCATTGCTATTCAGTGGCCCGATCTATCCTACTGCCTCTTCTTCGACTGTTCCCGCGAACCGGGTTTCAAATCACCACTGAATGCGAACCACTCACTTGATGACCCTCCATGCCTTGATTTGCCAGGGCGGCGAGCGCGATGCCACCATGACTGCTTCGCGCGCGAGGGCAAGCACGGATTTCCGCCGGGCAAATATCCGTGAATCCACGCAAACCGCCGCCAATCTGCGAAAAGAATCCCCGCCGCCTTGTTGGGACATTGACCTGCGGTGCTAACGGTAGTATCCATCCCCGCCCTCCGGGGTTATTTTTGTACATGAAATTGCGCATCCCTTTCGAGCGGGTGGACTGGACCAACACGGTCTTCCTCCTGATCATTACCCTGCTCGCCGTCTTCGCGGCGCCGTTCTATCTCTGGCATCACGGCATGAACGGCTTCCTCGCGGGAATGTTCGCCTTTTACGCGATCGCCACCGGCATGAGCATCACGCTCGGCTATCACCGGCTCTTCTCGCACCTGTCGTTCAAGGCGAAGTGGCCGGTACGGCTCTTCACCTTGGTTTTCGGGGCCTGTGCCTTCGAAAATTCGGCCCTCAACTGGGTGTCCGACCACCGCCGCCACCACAAGCATACGGATCACGACGACGATCCGTACGATATTTCCAAGGGCTTTTTCTGGGCGCACATCGGCTGGATCCTGTTCAAGACCCTGCCCGAGCCGCCGCTGGACAACGTGCAGGACCTCCGCAAGGACAAGCTGGTGATGTGGCAGCATCGCTGGGACAAGGCGATTGCCGTCCTGGTCGGCCTCGTTCTTCCGGCCGTGCTGGGTTATTTCTTCGCGGGCGGTGCCACCGGCGCGCTCGGCGGTTTCCTGATCGCTGGGGTGCTGCGGGTTTTCTGCGTGCAGCAGTGCACCTTCTTTATCAATTCCCTCTGCCACACCATCGGCCGCCAGCCCTACTCCACCCGCTGCAGCGCCCGGGACAGCTTCCTGATGTCCCTCTTCACCTTCGGGGAAGGCTATCACAACTACCACCACGAGTTCCAGCACGACTACCGGAACGGCGTGAAGCCCTGGAACTTCGACCCCACCAAGTGGGCGATCTGGCTGCTTGCCAAGTTGGGCCTGGCCAGCGACCTGCGCCGCGTGCCGGATACCAAGGTCTTGCTCGCTGAAATGGCGGAAGCCCGCCGCCGCGCCGATCTGGAACTCGCCCGCCTGCATGCCGAGGATCACCCCTGGCGGGACAAGGCGGTGGAATCCATGAATTCCCTGATCGATCGCCTGACCTCCAATTACCACGAGCTGGAAAAAGCCATGGCGGACCGCGTGGAGCTCTCCCGCAAGGCCCTGCGCCGCTGGAGCCGCGAGACCCGGGAGATGCTCGATCACCTCGCCGCCATCCGCCGCGGTCGCGCCGTGCCGGCCTGAAGACCTGCCTCCTTTCTCGAAAGCCATCCGGTAGCCCCGGGTGGCTTTTTTTTGATGCGGGGCCGGAAATTCCTGCTCGGTTAGGGGGAAGATGTCCGGGCAAGAATCCTCCTCCCCAGCCCCCGTTTCGTCCGGCGGATTGTCCGCGGCCCCGTTCATGATCGTCGGGGCCCTGCTCTGTCTGGCCGCGGGTGCCATCATCGGACGGGTTTCCGGGGGAGACGGCACCTGGTACCGGGCCTTGGAAAAACCTCCGGGGACTCCTCCCGCGGCCGTATTCGGCCCGGTCTGGTCGGTCCTCTACCTCATGATCGGCGCAGCGGGAGGGCTCCTGGCGAAAAAGCGCGCCAGGAAAGCCTTGGGGTGGTTCGGCGTCCAATTGGCCCTCAACCTCGCCTGGTCGCCGGTCTTCTTCCACCTGCAGCAGCCGGTCCCGGCACTGGCCATCATTATCGCATTGCTCGCGGCGATCGCGGTCACCATCCGTCACGCGCGAAGGGTTTCCGAGGCGGCGGCGTTCCTGCTCGTCCCTTATGGCCTTTGGGTCTGCTATGCCACCTACCTGAATGCGGGCTTTGTTTTGTTGAATTGAGTGCATCGTCCCATTGCACTTTGCAATCTGCATCTTGCAAGGTAGCAATATGCACGATCCCCGCGATCACCATGGTCCTAGGGATCTTCCAAACTTCCTGATCGTCAGAGGTGCCGCGGGCTGCCGGGAGGGCGGCATGGCGACTGTTAGGAGGAAGGCAATCGCTGCATCATGGACATCCTCATCGTTGACGACGAACAGTCGATCCGTCTCACCACTTCGATGGCCCTCGAAGCCGAGGGTCACTACGTCGAAACCGCCGAGGACGGCGATTCCGCGCTGCAGCGACTGAAAGAAGAGGATTTTCAACTGGTTTTCCTGGATCTCCGCCTGGGGGACGAGGACGGGCTGCAGGTGCTGCAGGAAGTCCTGAAACGGCATCCGCGGCAACTGGTGGTGATTTTCACCGCGCATGCCTCCGTGGCCACGGCGGTGAAGGCGACCCAGCTCGGGGCCTTCGATTACTTGGAGAAGCCCTTCACGCCCGATCAGCTGCGCGCGATTTTGGCCAAGGCCAACAAGGCGCTCCAGACGCAGGGCGAGGTGACCCGGCTTCAGGAAACGGTGCAGGAGCTGAAAAGCGAGGTGAAGCACAACTCCCCGCCCCTGCATTTCGAGTCGGAGGACGACCGCACGCGCCTGGAGCTGGAAACCCTTTTCCGCGCCGCGGCCTCGCCCGCATCCGTGCTGATCCTGGGGGAGAGCGGCACGGGCAAAAGCGTGATCGCGAGGGAAGTGCACGACCGCAGCCATCTGCGCGACAAGCCCTTCGTGACCGTCAGTTGCCCCAGCCTTTCCAAGGAACTGCTCGAGAGCGTGCTCTTCGGGCACATGAAGGGCTCCTTCACCGGGGCGGTGAAGGATACCTGGGGAAAGGTTCACGCGGCGGACGGCGGAACCCTTTTCCTCGACGAGATCGGCGAACTGCCCATGGAGATCCAGCCGAAGCTGCTCCGCCTGCTGCAGGAGCGGGAATACGAGCGCCTGGGCGAGAACAAGGTGCGGGAGAGCAACGTCCGCATCATCGCCGCCACGAACCGCGATCTGGCCGCGTGCGTGGCGGCGCGGACCTTCCGGGAGGACCTGTTTTACCGCTTGAATGTGATCAGCGTGACGGTACCGCCCCTGCGGGAGCGCCGGGCGGACCTGATCCGTTTCGCGAACGACTACCTTTCCTTCTTCGGCAAACAGATGGGCCGGAAGATCGAAGGCTTCTCGGAGGCGGGCCGACAGGTGCTGGTCCGCCATTCCTGGCCGGGCAACTTGCGTGAACTCCGGAACGCGATCGAGCGCGCCGCGATCCTGGCACGGGGCGCGAAAATCGAGGCCGAGGATCTGCCGATCCCCGTGGCGGCGGACGTCGCCGGGGCTTCCGCGGGCAATCCCGCCGGCCCGGTGATCGGCGGCGAATACAGCATCGACGATATCGAACAAACCCACCTCCGCGAAGTCTTGCGCTGGGCCCCGACGCTCCAGGACGCCGCCGCCATCCTGGGCATCGACAAGGCGACCCTCTACCGCAAGCGCAAACGATTCGGTATGGATTGACCCCTTTCCCCCGCCCGATGCTCCGCACCCGACTGTTTTTCGGCCTGCTCACCCTCATGCTCCTGCTCTGGGGCGTGGGTTCGGCTGCCTTGGTGCTTGTACGGGACGCGAACCGGCGCTATGAGAAACGGCTGCAGGAGAATTATCCTCCGATCAAGCTGGCCCGCGGTTTCCGCACCCTGACTTCCGCCCTGAACACCCACTACCTGCCGGTACTCGCCGCGGGTCCGGATACCCCGGCACCGAACCGGGAACGCTTCGATACCACGAAAGTGGATCTGATCTCGCGGCTGCAGTCCCTGCGCGGCTATGGCATGGAGGTAAGCGGGTGGAGCGACGTGGTGGACAGGC
>CBFGVD010000346.1:0-4394 GCA_965651965.1 uncultured Verrucomicrobiaceae bacterium
AAAGTTCCACGTGGAACTTTGGCCTCTGATCGAGACCGAATTGAAGTACGAAGGCCACCTGCAGCGCCAGCAGGTGCAGGTGGAACGCATGGCCCGCCACGAGGAGAAACGCATCCCGGCCGACCTGGACTACTCGCAGATCCGCGGCCTCAAGAAGGAGGCACAGGTCAATTTCTCACGCGTCCGCCCCGCTACGCTCGGTCAAGCGGGCAGGATCTCCGGAATCACCCCTGCGGATGTCGCCGTGCTGGCGGTGTGGATGGAAAAGGGCGCGCGATCCTGGGCACGGACAAAGGCCTGCGGTGTGGAATTGGGAAGGCGGCTTTGCGAAAAGCCGCCGCCGCAGGTGGATTCGCCGGGAGCCTCTCCGGAAGCTCCCTCAGCGTGGAGGGGAGGGGACGGGTTATGGCAAAGCCTTTTTTGCACCTTTCCCGGTACACCGCCCGGTCTTTCAGCCCTCCACCATCCCCAACCAGCTACGGAGATTATAGTAGTTCGTCCACCCGCGTGATCTTCCCCTGCGCGATCTCGAAGAAAGCGCCCACGCGCAGGTAGTACTCCTGCCCCGTCGCCTCCGGCAGCCCTTCGTCCGTGGCCAGGTAGGTCCCGCGGATGTAGAATTCGGCCGCCGCGCGCGTGCCGGATTCGTCGGCGAAAATCACCAGTTCCTCCGCCCGTTCGCGGTAGCAGAGGTCCATTTTTTGCAGGAAGAAGCGGAAGGCCTCGCGGCCCGTTTCCACCGGCCCTTCGTTGATCTCGTGCACCACGTCCTCATCCAGCAATGCCAGCATGGCCTCGCGGTCGCGGGAATTGAAAGCGGCGTAGTAGGCTTCGATCAGGGATTTCATGGGCGTGCTCCAACCAAGCTCAAAAGCCCCGGGATTAAAAGAGCAAGGATGCGTCTCAAGGAGCCGCCGGATCGAAATGATCCCAGCCGCCTCGAAGCACGACTCCTTTGCCCGGCTCCGTCAGCCGTCCGATTGCCGTCAGCGGCAGTCCAGGGAATGCCGCCTTCCATGCGGGAGCCGCGGCTTCCCAGCGCCCTTCCCGCACCGTGAGCAGCAATTCGTAATCCTCGCCGTCTCCCAGCGCTCCGGCAGGGGTGCAGCCCCGGTTCACAGGCAGCTTGCCGAGTTCGAAACCGCAGCCGCTTGCCGCCGCCAGGCGCGGCAGATCCTTTGCCAGGCCGTCGGAAAGATCCATCATCGCGGTGGGGCGGAGCTGTTCTACCAGCCAGGCCGCTTCCGCCAGCCGCGGTGTGAAAGTGAGGTGCTTCCCGGCGATGGAACCGCCCAGCCGCCCCGTCACCAGCACCAGATCCCCCGGCTTTCCGCCGGAGCGCAGCACCAGTTGCTTCCGCCCCACGCTGCCCTCCCCGGCCACGGAAATCAGGGCCCCGGAGGGAAGCCGCGAAGTCTCACCTCCGGCCAGCAGTCCGCCGTGTTTTGCCAGGCATTTCCGGATGCCCCGGTAAAGCCCGTCCATCCAGGCCACCGGCCGCTCCGCATCCACGGCCACCGTTACGAGCAGATGCTCCGGCTTGCCGCCCATCGCGGCGAAATCGCTCAGCACCCGCGCCACCGCCTTCCAGCCGGTTTTCTCCGGCGGCGTTTCGGGCAGGAAGTGCACCCCTTCCACGATCGCATCCGTTTTCAGCAGCCGCAGCGGCCCGCGGCCGGGGTCCACCACCGCGCAATCGTCCCCGGGCCCCACCACCAGGCTTCCGCCGTCCGGGAAGCCGCGCAGCAAGCGGGCGACGAGGGCGTCCTCGCCGAGGTCGCGCAGGCGTTTCATGTCGGGTCCGGCACGTCGATGATTCCGAAGCGGGCCAAAAGCTGGAGCCCCACCGTGGCCGCATTGAAAAGGAAATGCACCGAGATGCTCGCCCAGATCGATCCAGTCAGCTCGTAAACCAGGCACAGCAGCATCGCCAGGACGAAGAGCGGGAGCAACGCCACCGCGTTCCCGTGCGCCGCGGCGAAGACCAGGGAGGAAAAGAGCATCGCCCCCGGCGGCCCGCAAAAATGCTTCGCCGCCGGGTACAGGTAGCCGCGGAAGACGACTTCCTCCGCCAGCGGGGCCACCACTACCGCCGCCAGCGCCATCAGCGCGACCACCAGCGGGTCCTTCGCCTCCTGCAGCAGCTTTACGGATTCCTGCATCCCCTCGATTCCCAGCGTCCGCTCCAGCCAGCCGTTCCAGCCGCTGTAATGCACCGTCACCAGCACGAACCAAATGAAGAAGACCGTCGCCGGCGCGATCAGGAGAGCTAGCCGCCACTGCTTCCAGCGCAGGCCCAGCCATTCGGATTGTTTGATCCGCCGGATCATGAAGGCGCAGACCATCCCCATCAGCAACAACTGGAAGAACATCGACGCCGCCAGCACCTCCGGCGTGTATTTCGCCTCCAGCGGGACATCCTTGCCTCCGTCCCCGGCGGTGCTGAGCCAGCAGAAAATCAGGAACACCAGTCCGATCAGCAGCAGGTCGTAGAGCTGGTAAGGCCAGACCGGCACCTTGAAATGGCGGGTCGATCCGCGCGGCCCGGATTCCCCCGCGTCAGGGACCTCCGGCGGAGCATAGGGAGAGGCCGCGGCACGGGGCAGGGGAGGCGGGAGCGGCCCTGCCGGGGCAGGGGATGCCGGCTCCCGGCTTCCATGGAATTGCGCCCGTCCCAAGACGAAGCGGACCGCCCAGAAGACCGCGAAAAGACAAGCCGCCGCGAGGTAGGTCCATAGGATTACCTGCTTCTCCGCACTCTGCCCCGGGGGCAGGGGCGTGATTTCGGAGGCCGCGGCGACGAGTGCGAGGAGCATGGGACGCGCGGACTTTGGAGCGGGTGCCCGTGCGGGGCCAGCGGGAAATCGGATGCCGCCTTTTTAATTAACCGTATCTGAATATCGAGATAGCTTGCGATTTTTTTAAAAATCCGGATGCTCGGACACATCGATCCGCAAACGGCCAAGGCAGGGAACCCCTATCGCCAGATCCTGCGACGGCGCGTGCCGGAGCCGGTGCTGGCCCTGCTGATCTTCGTGATGGGGGTATGGTTGTGGGACAACCATTTCGGGGAAGCCCAAGGTTATGAGGCAGGTGCCTGCCGCATGGCCCTGGTCAAGATCGACCGGGATCTCCGCCTCGCCGAGGGCATGGAGAAGCTGCCCCGCATGGTGCGCATCGCCCTCCTGGTCCAGTCCGTGCCCGCCACCGTGGATACGTCCATCCGTTCCCTCGCGGAGCTCGGGAAGGAGGGCGCGCTGGATCAGGAAGGTGCTTACGCCCTGGCGATCCTCGACGCCTTGAAGAGAGGGGAGAATCCCGCTCGCGGCGCTTTCAGCGATCTCGGCTTGCCCGGCCCCCCCGATCCGCGGGCGATCATCGACCGTGTGACGGAGAGGCGTGATGCATGGTGGGACCGGGAATACCTGCTGGCTTTCGGAGCCTTCGGGGGTAGCGAGATCGCGCTGAAGGCGAAACCGCCGGAAGAGGACGCGCGGAACCACGAGCTCGCCCTGCGGGTCCTTGTCGCGCGGGGCGCGGTGTGGCTTTTCGCGATCATCGGCGCATTCTTCGTTCCCCGCTGCCTGCGGGTCTTTTCCGCGGCGTTGCGGGGCCGGGAGCGCGGCTACGTCTTCCGCTGGCCCCTGACCTTGGGGCTGGGCGTCTTCCTGCTCGCCTACCTCGCCTCGATCGGATTCGAGCGGACCATCAATTTCGTCCTCTCCGGCAACCTTCCGGTGGATGGCGCGGAGCCGTTTTATCTGGAGCCGCCGGTGCTGGCCTTGCTGGATTCCGCGGCCCGCTTCCTCCCGGCTCTGGTGGCCCTGGGCTTCCTTTTCCGCCGCGGCGGGCATGCTTCCAGCCGCCTCGGGCTGTTCGCAAAGCCGGATTTTTTCGTCATTCTCGGCACCTTCTCCCTGCTCACCCTGGCCGATCAGGTCCTGAAGCACCTGCTGGCCGGGCGCATGGCCCCGGACCCCACCGGCGGCCTTTCCGCGGCGGAGGCAGGCGGCTGGGGGCTGGTTCTCGCGCTCGTTTCCGCCTGCGTGGCCGCCCCTGTCGCGGAGGAGATCCTTTATCGCGGCGTGCTCTTCCGGACCATGGCGAATTGGATGCGCGCGCCTGCCGCGATCCTGATCTCGTCCGCGGTTTTCGCCATCGTGCACTATTACAATGCCTACGGCTTGATCTCGGTGGGCATTTTCGGCGTGGCCTGCGCCCTCTGCTATGCAGGCACGGGGCGTCTCGCCACGGCCATCCTGCTGCACATGCTATACAATTTCATGATCAAGGTTCCGGAATGGATCGTTTATCATGCGCCGCTATGAAATCCATGGCACTCTTCCACTCGCCAAACCCGGCCCGGCACGCTATCCCCGGGCAGATTTTCCGAT
>CBFGVD010000347.1:0-4394 GCA_965651965.1 uncultured Verrucomicrobiaceae bacterium
CGTCGGCGCGGGCTCCGCCACCGGGGTGAAAACCTTGGGAGGTGCCTCGGGCGGCGGCGGCGGGGCAGGCGGGGCCGCAGCCGTGCGGGGAGCTACGGGCGCCTGCGGGCCTTCCCCGGCGAAGCCGACGAAATCGCTGCCGAAGCCCGTGTCCGTGCCGGCTTCCACCGCCGTCTCCCGCGGGGTGGCGAGCAGGTTCTCCGCCAGCCTGCGCACGGCGGAGGCATCGATCCATGGTTCAAGCGGATCCATCGCGGCGGGGGTGGGCGGCAGCGCCCGGGCGTTCCAGCTTCGCCTCGATTTCCGATCTCAAGGCGTCGAATACGGCGAGGGCTCCCGCCCCGTCTTCCAGCACGCCGACCGGCAGGCCGCGGGCGCTGGCTTTTACGAAAAGGCCGTCCCGCGGGATCATCGTCCGCAGGATCAGGTCCGGCGGCAGGAGCTGGCGCAGCGCGGCCACGGATTCGCGGCTTTCCGCCATTTCCTGCTGCACCATCGTCATCAGCACCCCCAGCACGATCAGCCGCGGGTGGATCACCCGCAGGCGGTTCAGCCCTTCCAGCATCTTCGGCACGGAGCGGATGCCCAGCGGCTCGGCCTGCTGGGGCACCAGCACCGCGTCGCTGGAGGCGATGATATCCGCCGTGAGGCCGAAGAGGCCCGCCGGGGTGTCCAGCAGGCAGAGATCGAAGCCGCGGGCCTCCACCGCGCGCAGGAAGCCCCGCACGCGCGCCAGGTGCGCGCCGGTGGGCGCGCCGCCGACCTCGTAATCGCTGGCCTGGCCGCTGGCCACCAGCGTGAAAGTCTCCAGCCGGGTGGGCACCAGCAGCCGGTCCAGCGGGATGCCGGGGTCCGCCAGGTAGTCGTAAAAGCCGGACAACATGCGGGACTGGCGGGTCAGGGAGAGCCCCACGGAGCCCTGCGGATCCGCATCCACCAGCAGCGTGCGCACCCCGGCCCGGGCAAAGGCGTGTGCCATGTTGATCGAGACGGTGGTTTTCCCCACGCCTCCCTTTTGACTGGAAACCGCTATACTGATCACGCTGGTAGCTCCGGAAATCGCTGCCGCAGCGTAGCTTCGGCTTGTAAGCACGGAAGCCTTTTCTGCAAGGTGCCCCGCGGCTTCCCCGCCGGCTGCCTTTGCTCATGTTGAATTCCGTATCCTGCACCTGCCTGTTGGCAGCCCTCGCCCTCGCGACCACCGCGTGCCGCAAGCGGAGCTCCGCCGCGGCCGGGGAGAGCGGTCCGCCGCCGGTGCTGGCCGCGGAACTGAGGCAGAATGCCATGGGGGATGCCCCGCAGGGCCTGCTCGCTTCCCGCGCCGCATCGCCCGTCCATTGGCAGCATTGGGAGCCCGGCGTGCTGCGCCGGGCCGGGGAGGCCCGGCGCCTGGTCTTCGTCCTCGTCGGCTCCGCCCAGTATCCGGGCTGCGTGGAGGCGCTGGATGCCATCGACCGCGACCCCGCCCTGGTCGCCCGCCTGAATGAGAATTTCATCCCCGTGCTGGCGGATACCGAGCTGTGCCGGGAGGCCGGGCTCGCCGCCGGCGTGCTCAGCCAGGATCTGCGGCAGCCCGTGTCCTTCCCCTTCATCCTGGTCCTCTCCCCGGAGGGCAGCGAGGTCACCTACCGCCCCGTGGCCTACGCCGCGGGCAGGAATCTGCGGGAGCTTTTCGAAGGTGCCACCGACCTGATCTCCCGCATGTGGGAGGATGATCCCGAATACGTGACGAAGGATAGCCGGGCGCAGAACGAGCAGCGGGTGAAACGCCTGCCCGGGCCGGATCCCGCCCCCGCCACCCCGGCCGAGCGGGATGAACTCCTCGCCCGCACCGCGCGCAAGCTCGTGAACCTCTACGATGAGGACGTGAACACCATTTTCGGCACCGGCGGCCTGCTGCCGCTCGGCATCCTCCAGTGCCTCGCCTCCACCGCCCTCGATCCCGCCACCCCGCCCGCCACCGCGGCACGCGCGCGGGAGGCGGCCGCCGACTTCGGCTCCTCCGTGCTGGATAGCGCGATGGTCGATCCGCTGGATGGCGGCGTGTATTCGAGCCGGCGGGGGAATAGCTGGAACCTGCCGCTGATCCAGCGCACCTGCATGACCCAGGCCCGCACCGCCCGCGCCCTGGTGACCCTGCACGGTGCGGTGGAGGATTCCCGCCCGCTGGAAGTCGCGCTCGGCGCGGTGCGCTTCGCCGAGGAGCAGTTCGGCGCGCAGAACGGGCTCTTCGCCGCCCAGCGGCAGCCGGGCTTCATCCGCCCCGCCGACTGGCTGTGGACGAAGGAGCAGATCGAGCAAGCGCTGAGCCCGGAGGAAGCCCGCCTGTGGATCGGGCTATGCGGGGTGAAGGCGATGGGCAATCTCCCTTTCGAGGCGGACCCGAACCGCGAATACTTCCGCCTGAATTCCCTGGGCTTCCGCACGCGGCCGGCGGGGGAGTCCGCGGCGCTGCTGGAGTCCGGCCGGAAGAAGCTGCTCAAGGCGCGGCAGGACCGCGTGCCGGACCGCGCCGCGGCCACCGCCGCCTCGGCCGCGCCCAGCTTCCGGATGGTTTCCGCCTACGCCGCCCTTTTCACCGCCACGGGCGATCCTGCCTGGCGGGAGAAGGCGCTCGCGCTCGCCGGCCTCGCCCGCCGCACCTTTTCCGACGGGCCGCTGCTGGTGGAGCAGATTTCGGGCGGGCCGGATGCCGTGCGGGATGCCCGCGCCTTCACCTACGCCCTGGCCATCCAGGCCGCCCTGGACCTGGCGGAAATCACCCTGGATGAAACCTGGCGCCTCTGGGCCGGGGATCTCTCTTCCACCATGTCGGAACTCTTCGTGGACCCCGCCACCGGCCGCATGCAGGAGGCCCGCCCGATTTCCACCCCGCTCGCCATGCCGCTGGAAGACCGGCTGATGCTTTTCGACGACTCCACCGCCGGGCTCATGCGGATGAATCTCGCCCGCCTGGCAGCGCTCGGCCAGCCGCCGCCGCCCGTCCTCCTGCCCTGGCTGTCCTCCCTGCCGCGGATCGACGCCTACCCGGTGGTGCTCACGGATTCCATCCTCGCCGCTTCCTTCGCCCGCTCGCGCGTGATCGTGGAGCTGCCGGAAAACCCCTCCGCCGAATGGCGGGAGACCGCCTGCCGCCTGCCCCTGGACCGCGTGGCCCGCCGCATCGGCCGGGAAAAAGGCGCGTTCGTGGTGAGTCCGGACGGCAGCCGCAGCCCCGTCGCCAGCCCGGCGGCCCTGGCGGAAGCCATTCCCGGCGGATTGCCCCGCTGAGCCGAATTTTTCCACTGGCCACCCCGCCATTGCTTTGGATTGTTTCCGGAAAATGAAAACCTGTCGCTTGTTCCGCATCCTGCCCGCACTCGTCATCGCCACCGCAGCCGCCGATACCTTCGAGCTGAAGGACGGCACCAAGCTCGAAGGCACCATCCTGCGCGAGGAAGGCTCCAACTACGTGCTGAGCGTGCAGGTGACGAAAAGCATCAAGGACGAGCGGGTGGTCCCGAAGGCGGACGTGGTGAAGCACACCCGCGAGCGCAAGGACGAGAAGGAGTTCGAGGAGCTGGCCAAGCTGGTGCCGACGCCCGATCTCAAATCCGCGGAATCCTACGCCGCCGATATCCGCAAGGTGGAAACCTTCCTCAAGAACCACCCGAACACCCCGCGCAAGAAGGACGCCGCGAAATTGCTCGAAACGCTGGCCGACGAGCAGGACGTGGTGAAGGACGGCGGCGTGAAATTCGGCGGCAAGATGATCTCCGCCGCCGAGCGCCTGCCGAAGGCCTACGGCCTGGACGCCCGCATCCTGGCCCGCGAATTCACCGACGCGGCGGAGCGGGGCGATTATCTGAACTCCCTCCGCTCCTGGGTGAAGCTGGAGAAGGAATATCCCGGCAGCGATGCCTACCGCGACAACATCCCCATGGCGCTGAAGGTGATGCGCTCCTACCAGATGCTGGTGAATACCACCCTGGGCGGATTCGACGCCCGCGCGAAGGAACGGGCGACCGGCCTGGAAGGCATGGACCCGCGCGACCGCACGCGCAGCGAACTCGCCATCAAGGACGAGCTGGCCGCCTACAACGCGCGGGTGGAAAAGGAAAAGGCGGAAGGCCACAAATGGCTGAGCTTGAATCCTTACGTGAGGCAGCCGCTGGATGACACCAAGCGCCAGCTCGACACCGAGATCCGCCGCCTGGAAAACCTGGACCTCACCCATGCCCCGAAGTCCCAGGAAATTTACGAGGAAACCTACTCCACCCTGGTCCGCCCCGGCGTGACCAAGCCGGAAGTGGATGCCGCGCTTTCCAAGGCGAAGGGTGCCAGCCTCCCGCCGCAGTACATCGAGATCCTGACCAAGGTCGCTCCGGAGGCACCCGCCCCCTGAGCCGCTCTTC
>CBFGVD010000348.1:0-4393 GCA_965651965.1 uncultured Verrucomicrobiaceae bacterium
GGCTTCATCCCGAAGAACCTGAACGTCGATATCATCGACGAGGTGATCCTGGTTTCCAACGAGGATGCCTTCGCGACGGCGCAATTCCTCAACCAGGAGGAAGGTCTGCCGGGCGGCATCTCCACCGGCGCGAACGTGTGGGCCGCGATGCAGGTGGCGAAGCGCCCCGAATTCCAGGGCAAGCGGGTGGTGACCATCGGCGCCTCCTCCACGGAGCGCTATCTTTCCACGCTCCTTGCGGAAAAGGTGCGGGAGGAAGTCGCCAGCCTGCCGGTGGCGGAGATTTGATTTTCCAGGTTGTTCCGCGTATGGCGCGGTCCCCGGCCGGGGGCCGCGCCTTTTTCGTGCGGAGAAGGGAGTGGCGCTCTCCCGGGCGCCATGACGCGGGCGGGGCTTTTGGAAAAGCCCCGGTGGCCCTCCGCCCCTGTCGGAAACCGCTTTCCCCGGCGCTTTCGGGTTCAAACCGGATGCGAGTGATGATCCGGCTTTTCCGATCCTTCCGGCAGTAACGACGGAATATACGGAGAAGACGGATTTCACGGAGAAACTCTGGGGGAAGGATCCCGGGACTTCTTCATCCGTGGTTTTCACGGCTTGATCGGAATCGTCCGGTTCACGCGGTGATTTCGTATCCTTGCGGATCTTGTCCCCGGCTTGCCTATCCCGGCCGCAGGACCGGACGGGGGATTTTCCGGGCGCTCACGCCGCCGGAGCTTGCGTCCGCTCCCGGCACAGCTCCTCCAGCCGGGCGTGGGCGGCGTCCAGGGCTTCGTCGCCGCTGGATTCCGGCGGGGCGGGGGAGCTTTCGTGGGGGCGGTGGGCGTGCTTGGCATCCCGCGCGGCGCGTTCCTTTGCGGCCTCCCAGCCGTGCCGGGGCAGGCCGAGCACGGGGCCCAGGTGTTCCCACAGGTATCCCGGCAGCAGGGAGTAGGAAAGCGGCAGCACCTTGCCCGCCTCCGCGGCCGCGAGGGCCTGGCGGAAGATGGCGGCCAGCACCTGCCGGGCGTAGCCCTCCAGATCCGCCGGGTTCACCGCGGCGCGGTCGATCCCGAAGCATGCGGGATCGAGCAGGCCGGGCACCATCTGGCTGCCTCGTTCCCGCCGGTGGGAGCGCAGGATCGCGGCGGGTTCCCGGTAGAGGAAGTAGCAGGGAGCGGCGGGGAAAATCCGGCGCAGGCGGTCCAGGTGCGGCAGGTGCCAGCTATCCGTCTTCAGGAAGACCGCCGGGGCGGGCCCCGTTTCCGCGCGCGCATAGGCCCGCAGCAGGCCGGAGAGGTGGGCGTCCTCCGTGCCCGGGTGGTTCAGCAGCTCATCCAGCACCGGGGGCTCGGAAAGGGAGCGGCAGCCGGGCACCCGGCCGAGAACCTGCATCGCCAGCGTGGAACCGCAGCGGGAGGCGTGGAAGAAGATCGCCCGCGGCCCGGCCGCATCCGGAGGCACTTGCAGCAGGGCGTCCAGGGGTGTCCGCAGCGCCGCCGCCTGCCGCCGCCGGAGGCGGATGCTATCCTCGAAGAAAGGCTCGCGGAATTCCTCCCCCGGCAGGTGCAGCCAGAGCAGCTCGCTCGCCGCCGGATCGAAACGGACCGGGTACCAGGGAGCTTCGGGCAGGGCGGCGGGGCTCATGGCGGCAGGGGGTAAAAGGAAAAAGCCGGTACCCGCGGGAGGCACCGGCTTTTCCCGAAAGCAAGCATGTCTCCCGCTCAGCGCCTGCGGCGGAACAGGAGCGGCAGGGCGGCGAAGGAAAGGAGAAGTGCGGAAGGCTCCGGCACGGTTTCCAGCGTCAGCGTCCAGGAGACGAGCTGGTGTTCCCCGCCGCCGGAAAGATCCGCGATGTAAAGGGCCCAGTCGCCTGTGGCCGCGGCGTCCGCGAAGACATCCAGCCCCGCCGTCACGGCATCCGTATCCAGCACCGCGCCGGGGTCGGTGGCCCGGCCGTCGGCCAGCCAGCCGCCGGTCAGCGGGCCGGTGAGCGCCGTGGCGGCATCCCCGTTCAGCGTCACGCGGTAGTTGTGGATGTTGTCCGTGGCCGTGGTGGAGAAGGTCACGTTCATGCCCTGGTTGTCCCCGTAGCCCGCGGGCGCGGCGGCGGTCCGCCCGGCGCGGTTCATCAGGACGGCCACGTCGGTGCCGTTCGTCAGGTAAACGTAGAGATCGCCCAGGAAGGCATCCGAGCCGGCTGCCGCCTCGATCTGGAGCGAGATTTCCACGGAGACCACGGATTCGGAGCCGCCCGCGATGTTGAGCAGCCGGGCGAGCCCGGTGGTCGAACCGTCCGGAATCGCCGCGTTGGCATTATCCGTCTGGATGATGGTCGCCGCACCGGCCGGCAGGGCCGCGGCGGCGGCCAGGGCCAGGAGGCCGCAGGGGAAGGAAGAGGTTTTCATGGGATAGGGAAGGGGATGGGGTTCAGGGAGGAAGGATGGCTTCGATCACCCGGTAGAAGCGGGTCGCCGGCAGCGGGCCCTCGTCGGTGAAGGCCATCACGCCGGAAGCGGGGCAGGCCTGCGGCGCTCCGGAGGGATCCCAGGCGGTGAGATCGTCCGATACCTGGAGCTGGTAGGTGCGGCCCGGGATGCCCAGGCAGACCACCACCATGTTCCCCTCGCCCGGCAGCAGCCCCACGATATTGAGGGATTCCGCATCGGCCTCCGCGGCCGCGGCGATGGTGATGGTGCCGGTCACGGTCTGGACGCCATCGGTGATGGTGAAGGTGAAGCTGTCCGCACCGGCGAAGCCCGCGGGCGGCTGGTAGTGGATCCAGCCGTCCACGATGGTCACGGTGCCGCCGGCGGTGCTGGTGCCCTGGACGGAGACGAGGCTGACCTCGCGGCCTTCCACGGGGCTGGTCAGCGCCAGCAGGTCGGAGATTCTCAGCTTCCCGGAGGTGCCGATCTTCACGCCCAGGCTGCCGTCTCCCGCCACCAGCGGCGGGTCGTCATCCGTGATCGTGCCGCTGGCGGAGGCGGTGCCCAGGGTCACGCTGCGGCCGGCTGCGGCGAGGTTGGAGAGGGCGGCGTCCACCGTCTCGTCGGATTCCACGTCGTTGTCGCCGTTCACCGTCACGTTGAAGCTCGCGGTGGTTTCCCCGGCGGGGATGCTGATTTGCGCGGCGGAGAGCGCGGCGAAGTCGGTGCCTGCCGCGGCGCTGCCGGTGGCCAGGGTCTCGCGATCCACGGTCACGGCGGTATCCACCGGGTTGCTGAGGGTCAGGGTGAAGGGCAGGGAAGCGTTGCCGCTGTCTCCCTCCGCCACCGTGCCGCCCGCCAGGGAGAGGGTGGCGCTGTCGTCGTTGCCGATCGTGCCGGTGGCCTCCGCGGTGGTGATGCTGCCGGTGCTGGGGTCGGAGATGGTCACGGTGAAGGTCTCGTCCAGCTCCACGGTGCTATCCGCCGCCACGGGGACGACGATGTCCGCGGTGGTCTCCCCGTCGGCGAAGTTCAGCGTGCCGCCCGCGGCGGTGAAGTCGGTGCCCGCGGTCGCCGTCCCGCCACTGATGCCGTAGTCCAGCGTCGCGGTGCCTTCCGTGAGGCCGGAGCGGGTCACCGTGAGGGTGACGGAGCCGCCGTCTTCCGCCGCGGAGCCGTCCGCGATGGCGAAGCTCGCCTGCTCGCCGGTGATGCGGAGGTTATCGAAGAGGATGCGCTCCCCGGTGCCGTCCGTGGAGACCACCAGGCGCACGCCCAGGGTGGTGGCATCCGGCAGGTCGAAGCTGAAATCCTGGAAGCTGCCGCCGAGCGCGGTGCCGTCTCCCTGGCCGTTCAGGTCGGTATCGAGCGCCAGGGAGGAGTTCACCGCGCCGGTGGCGCGGAAGGCGCCCGCGGTTTCCCAGGCGCCGCCGTCCACGCTGGTCTGCACCAGCAGGAAATCATCGGCTTGCTCGAAGACGTTGCCGCCTTGCACCGCGGCCAGCAGGTCGAGCTTGAGGTTGCCGTAATCCTCCGCATTCACGTGGACCGTGACCGCCTCCAGCGGGGCGGCATCCGTCTGCGTGTGTTCCGCGGCGAAGGCGTATGCCCCGTCCGTGCCCGCGAGATCCGGGTCCGGATCGATGCGGGCGAAGAGATTGTTCCCGCTGGTGAAGCCGCCCAGCACGCCGTAGCGCGTGCCGCGGCCGTCCGTCTCGAAGCTTTCCGTGAAGGGCAGTTCCTGCACCGGCACGATGTCCGTGATGTTGATTTCCCGGACCGGGCTGTTGCTCGCGTTCGTCCCGTCCGTGGCGGAGAAGGAGACGTGGCGGGTGGCGGTGGAGGGGTTGAGGACGTTCGTATTCGCGTAGGTCACGCTGCGCAGCACCGCCTGGAAATCCGCGGGGGAGGCCGGGCCGCTGATGGTGAGCGTGCCGCCGGCGAAGGCGATCTGGCCCGCGCCGATGCCGCCGGAGGGCGTGGCGGCC
>CBFGVD010000349.1:0-4387 GCA_965651965.1 uncultured Verrucomicrobiaceae bacterium
CGATACGTTCTTCTGCATGTGCACGTTCCGCTGCTTCTGCACGGTGCTGCTCTCCGGCGCGCCTCCTCCGCCCGCCGCGGGCATGAAGTCCACGGTCTTCTCCGGTTCGTCCTGGATGATCCGCAGGACCCAGAAAGCCCCTGCCGCGAGCAGGAGCACGTGGATGATAATCGAGATGCTGAGGGCTCCGCCGCCGAGGCGGCTCCAGAAAGATCGCTTTTTCGGGGTGATCGTGAGGCTTTCGTGCAGTTGGTTTTCCTGTTCCAAGTCCATGAGCGTGAAGTCTATGTGAGAAACGGGAGGGGTGCCGCCTTTCTTGGGCCGATTGCAGGCGAAATTTTGTCATGGCTGAAAGAGGTCCGCTTCCCGCGGCGGTGCGGCGGAGGAATTCGCCTTGCCGGGCGGGGGAGGGGGCGGCTTGGATGCGCGCATGACGCCGGAGCTCGAGGATCTTTTCGCCTTCCTTCGTTTCCCCAGCATTTCCACCGACTCGCGGAATGCGGGAGACGTGCGCGCCTGCGGCGAATGGCTGGTGGCGAAACTCTCCGGCATGGGCCTGGAGGCGAAGCTCCACGCGACGGACCGCCATCCGGTGGTGGTTGCGAAAAACGAGCACAAGCCCGGCAAGAAGACGGTGCTGATTTACGGCCATTACGACGTGCAACCGGTGGACCCGCTCAATCTCTGGTCCACGCCGCCCTTCGAGCCGGAAATCCGCGAAGGAAAGATCTGGGCGCGCGGAGCCACCGACAACAAGGGCCAGATGCTTGCGCACATCCTCGGGGTGGAAAAGACCCTGAAGGAAAAGGGCGAGCTGCCGGTGAACCTGATTTTCCTTTTCGAGGGAGAAGAGGAAATCGGCAGCCCGAGCCTTGCCCCCTTCCTGGAAGCCAACCGCGAGGATCTGAAGTGCGACATCATCGCGATCTCCGACACGGGCATGGTCGCTCCCGGCCAGCCGACGCTCAGCTACGGTCTGCGGGGAATCGCCGCCTGCGAGGTGATCCTGCGCGGACCCGCGCGCGACCTGCACTCCGGGATCTTCGGCGGCGCGATCCGGAATCCCGCCACGGAGATCGCCAGGCTTGTCTCCACCTTCCACGATGAGAACGGCCGCGTGGCGGTGGCGGGCTTCTACGACGACGTGAAGCCGCTGGAAGACTGGGAGCGCGAGATGTGGGCGAAGGTGCCCGGCGTGAGCGACGACGATTTCATCAAGTTCAGCGGCGCCTCGCAGGTCTTCGGCGAAGCGGGCTATACCTCCGCCGAGCGCACCTGGGCCCGCCCGACGGCCGAGGTGAACGGCATCGGCGGCGGATACCAGGGAGAGGGCTCGAAGACGGTCCTGCCCGCGGAGGCCTTCGTGAAATTCACCTTCCGCCTGGTGCCGAACCAGGATCCGGCGGACATCATGGAAAAGGTGAAGGCCCACCTGGACAAGCACTGCCCGCCCGGCGTTTCGCTGCTCTACGTGGGGGGGCACGACGGCAAACCCTTCTACACGGATCCCAACAGTTCTTTCGGCAAAGCCGCCCAGGAGGCACTGCGCAAGGCCTTCGGGAAGGAGCCCGTGCTCATCCGCGAAGGGGGCAGCATTCCGATCGTGCAGGCCTTCCGCGACATCCTCGGCGCGGATACCCTGCTGCTCGGCCTCGCCCTTGCCGATTCGCAGATCCATTCGCCCAACGAAAATTTCCCGGTCGAGAACTTCGAGGCGGGTATCCGCCTGAACCAGGCGCTGCTTGAATAATTGGGAAAGTAATGTCGAAAAGCGCCAGGTGATCAGTGATCAGTGATCCGTGGCACAAGAATGAAGAGAGGCGATCAAGGAATGCCTTTCCGCTGATCACCGCTCACTGATCACTTGGCACTTTAGCAACCCGATGTCCGACTCTCCCAAGCTCGATTTCATCCGCGAGATCATCGCGAACGACCTCGCCTCCGGTAAGCACGAGACCACCGTCACGCGCTTCCCCCCGGAGCCGAACGGCTACCTGCACATCGGCCACGCGAAGGCGATCTGCCTGAACTTCGGCATCGCGCAGGAGAATGCCGCCTCGGGCGCGCGCTGCCATCTCCGCTTCGACGACACCAATCCCTCCAAGGAGGAGACGGAGTACGTGGAAAGCATCAAGGCGGACGTGAAATGGCTCGGCTTCGATTGGGGCGAGAACCTTTTCTTCGCGAGCGATTACTTCGAGTTCTACTACGAGTGTGCCGTTCATCTGATCAAAAACGGCTTGGCCTACGTCGATCGGCAGACGCCGGAGCAGATCAAGGAGACCCGGGGTAATCTGACGGTGCCGGGAACTCCTTCTCCGTATCGCGACCGGCCGGTGGCGGCGAACCTCGACCTCTTCTCCCGGCTGCGGGCGGGCGAGTTCAAGGAAGGCGATGCCGTGCTCCGCGCGAAGATCGACATGGCCTCGCCGAACATGAACATGCGCGATCCGGTGATCTACCGGATCATGCACGCGCATCACCACAATACCGGCGACGCCTGGTGCATCTACCCGATGTACGACTACGCGCACCCGCTGGAGGACGCGGTGGAGAAGGTCACGCATTCCCTCTGCACGCTGGAATTCGAGATCCACCGGCCGCTCTACGATTGGGTGATCGAGAACTGCCCCGTACCCGCGAAACCGCGGCAGATCGAATTCGCGCGCCTGAACCTGAACTACACCGTCATGAGCAAGCGCAAGCTGCTCCAGCTCGTGAAGGAGGGGCTCGTGAGCGGCTGGGACGATCCGCGCATGCCCACGCTCTCCGGCATCCGCCGCCGCGGCTACCCGGCGGCCGCGATCCGGAATTTCTGCCACAAGGTCGGCATCACGAAGTACAACGGCATCACCGACGTGGCGCTGCTGGAGTTCGAGGTGCGGGATCATTTGAATGCCGTAGCACCGCGTCGCATGGCGGTGCTCGATCCGGTGAAGCTGGTGATCGAAAACTGGCCCGCCGGCAGCAGCGAGGACATCGAACTCGACAACCATCCGAAGGATCCGGCGATGGGCACGCGCAAGGTGGCGCTTTCCCGCGAGGTCTGGATCGAAGCCGATGACTTCATGGAGGTGCCGGAGAAGAAATTCTACCGGCTCGGCCCCGGCCGCCACGTGCGCCTGCGCGGCGGCTACATCGTGAAGTGCACCGGCTTCGATAAGGATGCCGCGGGCAAGGTCACGGAGATCCGCTGCGAATACCTGCCCGGCACGAAAGGTGCGGACGCGCCCGAGGGCGTGGAGTGCCGCGCCGCGATCCACTGGGTCAGTGCGGAGCACGGGGTGGAGGCGGAAGTGCGCCTCTACGACCGCCTTTTCACCGTGGAGGATCCCGATGCCGCGGAGGGCGGCTTTACCAGCGTGCTCAATCCGGATTCGCTCAAGACGATCCGCGCCCGGGTGGAGCCTGCCCTTCTCTCGGCGGAGCCGGAATCGATCTATCAATTCGAGCGTACCGGTTATTTCGTGGCGGACCGCCACGATCACAAGCCGGGCGAAAAGGCGGTTTTCAATCGCGCCGTGGCACTCAGGGACTCCTGGACGAAGAAGTGATTTTCAGAACGGGTGCCTGCCCTTGCCCAGCCTTCCCGCCAGCCACAGTGCGGCGAAGGCGATCAGGGCGGACACCCCGGCGAGCGCCCATACCCGGGAGTCATTCCCGGCCTGAAAGCCGCGGTAGATTGCCAGCGGCAGGGTCTCGGTGACACCGGGGATCAGGCCCGCGACCATCATAGTCGCGCCGAATTCCCCCAGCGCGCGGGCAAAGCCGAGCACCAGCCCGGCGGCGATGCCCCGGCGCGCCAGCGGGATGCTCACGCGGGTGAAGACCTGCCAGGGCGTCTTCCCCAGCGTGGCCGCCGCTTCTTCCAGATGCCGCGGCACTTCCTCGAAGGCGGTGCGGATGCAGCGCAGCAGCAGCGGGAAGGACATCACCGCGAGCGCCAGCACCACCGCCTTCCAGGTGAAGATCACTTCGAGCCCCATGCTCTCCAGCGTGGGGCCGAGCGGACCTTTCCTGCCGAAGAACTTCAGCAGCAGAAGCCCCGTGACCACCGGCGGTAGCACCAGCGGCAGCATCACGAGCGTTTCCGCGAGTGCCTTGCCCGGCCATTGCTTGCGGGCCAGCACCCAGCCGAGCGCGAGACCCGCGGGCAGGGAAAGGATCACCGCGAGGGCGGAAACTCCCAGCGTGAACAGGATCAGGCGGATGTCTTCCGGAGTCATTCGGACTTCAGGCCGAAGCCGCGTGACTTGAAGATTACGGAGGCCTTTTCGCCGCGCAGGAAGGCGGTGAAGCGGGCGGCTTCCTCACGGTGTTTGGTGCCGGAGCAGATGGCCAGCGGATAGACCACCGGCGGGGCCTCTCCCTCCGGCACGGTCCAGGC
>CBFGVD010000350.1:0-4373 GCA_965651965.1 uncultured Verrucomicrobiaceae bacterium
AGGACGTGCTTCTCTTCGTCGATAACATCTTCCGTTTCTCCCAGGCCGGTTCCGAGGTGTCCGCCCTTCTGGGCCGCACGCCCTCCGCCGTGGGCTACCAGCCCACCCTCTCCGAGGAAATGGCCGGCCTCCAGGAGCGCATCACCTCCACGAACAAGGGCTCCATCACCTCGATCCAGGCCGTGTACGTGCCCGCGGACGACCTTACCGACCCCGCTCCCGCGAACACTTTCGCCCACCTCGATGCCACCGTGGTGCTCGAGCGCTCCCTCGCGGAGCAGGCGCTTTTCCCCGCCGTGGATCCTCTCGCCTCCACTTCGAAGGCCCTCGCGCCGGAAGTCGTCGGCGAGGAGCACTACCGCGTCGCCCGCGGCGTCCAGCAGGTGCTCCAGCGCTACAAGGACCTCCAGGACATCATCGCCATCCTCGGCATGGACGAGCTTTCCGACGAGGACAAGCTCACCGTCTTCCGCGCCCGCAAGATCCAGCGCTTCCTCACCCAGCCCTTCCACGTGGCGGAAATCTTCACGAACGTGCCCGGCGCGCTCGTCTCCATGGAAGACACCGTGCGGGGCTTCGCCGAGATCCTCGACGGCAAGTGGGACGACGTGCCGGAAGGCAACTTCTACATGAAGTCCGGCATCGACAGCGTCTCGCGCGACTAACCCCGAGGTTTGCCGGTTTTCAGTGTCCGGTTTTCAGGCGGAAGCCGGAACCCTGAACCTGAAAACCCCGAACTTGAAACTAGCAACTTTCATGGCTCTCCACCTCGAAATCGTCACTCCGGAGAAGAAGGTATTCTCCGATACCGTCGGCAATGTTTACCTGCCCGGGGCTGACGGCGAGCTCGGCATCCTCGATGGCCACGCCGCCCTCGTGACCGCCCTGCAGCCGGGCGAGCTCCGCTATGAAAAGGGCGGCCAGACCGTCACCCTTGCCATCGGCGGCGGCTTTGCCGAGGTCACCCAGCACGACGTCAAGGTCCTCACCGACATGGCGATGGGCGAGGAGCAGATCGACGAATCGAAGGCCGAGGAAGCCATCAAGCGCGCCGAAGAGCAGCTCGCGGGCATCAGCCACGATCACGATGCCGAAGAGGTGGCTCACCTCCAGGCCGTCATCGCCAAGTCCATGGCCCAGCTCAAGATCAAGCGCCGCCACCGGCACTGAGCCGCGGCCCCATCGAAAAGCGTTTCCCGAAAGCCCGCCCGGTCCGCCGCGGCGGGCTTTCTGTTGTGGCTATAATACCGCCGCGCCATTCCACTTCCCCTATTTTCGCCGTTTCTGCATCGTTATTGGCATGCGCCTTCCAGCTCCCGTCTGGAAAATCGTCCGCAGCCGAAAGCTGCGGATCCTCCTGGCCTGTGCGCCCTTCGCTGTCGCGCTGGCAGTCGCCTTGTTTTACGTGGGAGTGAACTATACGGGGAAACGGGCCCTGCAGGAGCACCTCACAGCTTTGAAAGCGGCGGCGATTCCCAGCTCGGCCAAGGAGTATTTCCGCTCATGTCCGGAGGAAGAGAACGCCTTGGTACACCCGGCGCTGGAAGCGGAGTTCGCCTCGCCCGTCTTTGGAGCCCTTGACGAGATGACCACGCCTCTTCCCGGCGTGTCCCGTCGGAAACCGAAAGCGGAGCCCTTGTTCGCCCGTCCTTCGCCGGTGGTGGACTGGCTCGATCCTCCAGCCTCCGGCAGCGAGGAGGACGCCGCCCGCGAGTTCCTGGCCTTGCTGGAGAGTAGCGGGAAAAGATGGTCCGGGATCAAGGAAGCCGTCCGGAGACCCTGTATCTCCTGGAAACCCTACCTCCCGGACCAAGGCGGCGTGAAAGAGGTGGTCACGGCACTCGTGCCGCGCGTGCTGAGATTCCAGCGCTTGGCTCGTCATGCAAAGGATCGTGCCATACTCCACCTCGCCTCCCGCGATCCCGCTGGTGCCGCGGAAGAGGTGGAGACCCTCTTCCGCATCACCCGCCTTCTCCAGACCCAACAACCCACCTTGTTGTCGTGTATGGTGGCATCCTCGGTGTTCCGAGAGGCCTACTCGGTCGTTTGGGAAGGAGCCGTGCGGGGATCTTGGCGGGAAGAAGAGCTCGCAGCCTTCGAATGCGCGCTGGGTTCCTTCGATCCTGCAATGGGTTATCTCGCGGGCCTCCGCGGTGAGTTTGCCTTCATGGTGGCAGGGCTTCGGGAATTGCCCGGCGACCGCGGCAAGCTTGCCATCACCCGGGGGTGGGAGCCGGAATGGGAGGAGATCCTTGCCCGGCTCCGCGGGATTTGGCGCTGGTCGCGCCCGGTTGGCTTGGATCTGCTTGAATCGGTCGAAGATCAGAAGGCGATTTTAGACATCATGCTGGTGGCTGGAGAACCCGCTGTCCGCGTCGATCCCGCGATGATCCGTCCCGGCCCCGATAAAGGGTATCGTGCCATCATGGTGGATCATGGGGGAAATCCCTTCTTCGTGGGGCCTGGCGACCGGTTCTCACATGTCCTGCTCGATGGTGCGGTGGGAGGTGAGGCCGGGCTCGCGCTGCTCCGCACCGCCATCGCCTTGGAACGGCATCGCCTTGCCCACGGCTCCTACCCGCGGGATCTGGGAAGTCTGGTCCCCGGATTCCTGCCCGCCTTGCTCCCAGATCCCTTTTCCGGCGGTAGCCTGCGTTATGTCCTGCAGGCGGACGGATCACCCTGGCTTTGGTCGGTGGGACCGGATCGCATTGATGAAGGCGGCCTCCCTCATCGGGATCGGACCAAGGGGGATCTCGTTTGGATCACCAAGCCGATTCCCGGCTTCACCAAAGCCAGCGCCAGCCGCTGAGAGTCATTACTCGCCGATCTCCCACGCTGTCACCCACTCCGTCCCCGCCTTGGTCCAGCCCTGCTCCAGCAGGCGCTTTTCCATGTCCGGGAAATGGGCGGCCCCGTAGAAGATGCAGAGCTTTGTCTTCCCTGCCGCCACCTGCGCATCCAGCACCTCCAGGCACTTCGCGTTCCGGTCGCCGATGATGACATTATCCCCGCTCAGCCCGGCCACCTGATCGTCCCCCGCGCCCAGCGTGTGCACCAGTTCGCGCTTCAGGCCGTTTTTGTCCTTCCGGATGAGGGATGTCAGCATCTTGAAGGAATTCGGCTCCTTGGGCGGCTTTTTCCCGGCTTGCATCCCGCTTTTCAGCATGAAGCCCACGATGTTCTCCTTCCGCTCCGCTTGCAGCGCCGCAAATTCCGCCAGCGAGAGATCCGCGTGGACGAAATTCGCCTTCCGGTAGTCAATTTCCTTCATCTGATAGCTCAGGCCCAGCCACCGCGCCGCGGCATCATAGACTCCGTGCAGGCCGTCGAGGTTCGCCTTCGGCTTCGCCGCGGGTGCTTCTTCGATGAAATCTTCCAGCCGCGCCCGTTCTTCCCCGCGGGGTTCCTCCCCGGCATCCTTCTCAACGGCGGGTGCCGCCGGCCTGCCGCCGCCGATCCCCTCGTACAGCACCGCTTCATACCCCTCGAAGCGCTTGTTGAGTCCCTGGTAATATTCCCGGTCGCCGATGTGGATCGCTCCCACCAGCTCGACCTCGGCATTCCCCTTCGTGAATTTCACCACCGCGGTCTGGAGTTCCGTGCCCGCTCCCTCTTCTACCCGTATGAATTGGGGCGTATCCTCCGGCGGTGCCGCGGCGGTTTCGGGTTCCGCACGCAGGACCGGGAAAAGGCAGGCGGCGAGCAGGAACAGGCGGGATTTCTTCACGGCGGCGGATTCTACCCCGGAAAAGCGCCGCACGCAGGCGAATTTGTCCCGCTTGTCGCCACCGTTGCCGATCCCCCGAACATCGTGTATCTCCCGGCAAATGAGCGACCACGCGCTGCTGCGATATTGCCCCGATCTCCTGGCCTACAACCGGCGGAAAACCCGCGAGGTCATGGTCGGGAATGTCGGTATCGGCGGGGGAAATCCCATCCGCGTGCAGTCCATGATCACCGCCGATACCCGCGATACCCCTGCCTGCGTCGCGGAGGTCCTCCAGCTTGCGGAGGCCGGTTGCGAGATCGTTCGCATCACCGCGCAGACAAAGGTTTACGCCGCGAATCTTGAAAACATCGCCAGGGAAGTCCGCGCCGCCGGTTGCCGGGTCCCTCTGGTCGCGGACATCCACTTCAAGCCCGATGCCGCCCTGGAAGCCGCCAAATGGGTCGAGAAAGTCCGCGTGAACCCGGGCAACTACGCGGACAAAAAGAAGTTCGAGATCCGCGAGTACACCGACGCGGAATATGCGGAGGAACTCGGCCGCATCAGGGAAGAATTCGCCCCGCTCGTGGAACTCTGTAAATCCCTCGGCCGCGCCATGCGCATCGGCACGAACCACGGCTCCCTCTCGGACCGCATCATGAAC
>CBFGVD010000351.1:0-4367 GCA_965651965.1 uncultured Verrucomicrobiaceae bacterium
AAGCGCTGGGCCGGTCAAGCGCCTCACCGGCTCCTCCAGCAGGGTGCCGAAGGTACGGGGATGGTAGCCGTGGCCCTCGCCCGGCCGCCAGGCCGGCACCTGGGCCTCGATGGCCGCCAGCACCTCCGCGTGGTCCCACACAGAAACTTTACGGTCGAGCGCGGCGAGGCCGCACTGGTGGGACAGCAGGTGAGCGAAGCTCGCCTCCGCCACCGGAAAGGCGGGCCAGACCTCGCGGACGGGTGTTTCCGGCCCCAAACCCTTCTGATCCAGCACTAGCAGCAGGGTCGCCGAAGCCGGACCCTTCGTGGCGGAATAGACGGGGATCAGGGTCTCCGCCGTCCAAGCCCGGGATTGCTCCCTCTCGCACCAGCCCGCGCCATGGGAAAGGATCTCCTCCCCGCGCCACCAGACGCTCACCGTGGCGCCGATCTCACCCCGCGAGCGGAAATTCTCCTCGAAGACGGAAAGCAGATCGCCGAGCGCGGACGGGGACACGCGCAGGGGGTGGCGGATCGCGGCGGGGCTGGCAATCCCCGAATGCTCCGGATCGCCTCAAACCAAAACCGGCGGCACCGGTTCGGCGTTTTTCTACCCTCTGCTCTTCAAGGAGGCCAGGTCCGTATCCTCCTGCGCCGTTTCCTTCAGCGAGGCATCCATTTCAAAAGCCCGCTCCAGATGGGACTCCGCCCGCTTCCGGTCGCCGAGCACGGCGAGGTAACAGGCGATATTATAGTGGAAGAGCGGATCCTCGATCAGGGTCGCGGGTCCGCGCAGGAGCCAATCCCGCGCCGCCAGGGTATCGCCCGTCTCGTGCAGGCAATAGGCGGCGTGAATGAAAAAGCGGGCCTCCTTCGGCTCTTTCATGCAGAGAAGCCGACTGGTATCCGCGGCCGCATTCCAGCGGCGGGACTCCATCTCTGCCAGCAGGCGGAGTTCCAGTGCATGCTTGCGCATGCGGTCCCGGGCCGAAAGCCCGGCGAGCTCAGACAAGGCTTCCTCTGGCAAACCCAGTTCCAGCCAGCCCAGTGCGGACCTCAAAATCCGGAGGTCATCCATCGGGGGCACGTTAGGACATGCCGCGTGGCGACGCAACCCCCCATTTTCCAAGGACGGAGCGGCGTCCGCAGCACGATTCCCGCCCGAAAATCAGCTCCTGACGCGGACCCGGGCCGGCAACGGCGCAGGCTTCCCGGCGAAGCGGGCGGCTTCTTCCCCCGCGCGCTTCAGGACGGCGATAAGGTAGGCATTCAGGAAATACTCCTTCAGCAGGAGTTCGCGGGTCTCCCCCTTGGCGTTCTTTCGGGTGACTTTCATGACGGTTTTCTGGTTGCGACCTCCAAACGGTCGTTTTCACTGATCCAAGCGAATCTGCACCGGGCTTTCGTCTCCGCATCCGAAAAGTTCGGCATCGCGCTTCCGGTTTCCGCGCGGCGGGGTATTACTCGGTCGTGCCCCAGATTTCCCGGGAAACCACCGAGCAGATCCTCGCCGCCACGGACATCGTGGAAGTGATCGGCTCGTACATCCAGGTGAAGCGGGCCGGGCCGAGCTACAAGGCGCTCTGCCCCTTCCACAACGAGAAGACGCCGTCCTTCAACATCAACCCGGTGCGGCAGTTCTTCCACTGCTTCGGCTGCGGGAAAAGCGGGGACGCCATCACTTTCGTCCGCGAGTATGAGAACCTGACCTTCGCGGACGCCGTGAAGAAACTCGGAAGCCGCGCGGGCATCGCCGTGGTGGAGGAAGTCTCCGACCCGAAGGAGGACCGGGCGCGGCGCAAGCGCGGCAAGCTGCTGGACCTGCACCGGGAGGTGGCCGAGTACCTGCACAAGATGCTCTTTTCCCGCGCGGCGGAACACGCGCGGGAATACATGAAATCCCGCGGCTTCGGGAAAGAGATGGCACTGCGCTGGACGGTCGGCTGGATGCCGGAGCAGCCGCGGATGTTCCTGGACTGGGCGCGGGAAAAGGGCCTCGCGGGCCGGGATCTGGTGGATGCCGGCATCCTGGTGCAGCGGGAGCAGGGCGGCGTCTATGTCCGCTTCCGGGACCGGCTGATGTTCCCGATCCGGAACGACCACGGGGATGTGATCGGTTTCTCCGGCCGGCAGATCCGGGAGGATCCGAACAGCGGGAAATACATCAACTCTCCCGCCACCCCGCTTTTCGACAAATCGAAGGTTCTTTTCGCCCTGGAGCGGGCGCGCTCGGCCATGCTGAAGGAAGGCTCCGCCCTGATCTGCGAGGGCCAGCTGGACGTGATCTGCTGCCACGAGCAGGGCATCGGCCATGCCGTGGCCACCCTGGGCACCGCGCTGACCTCCCAGCACGCCCGCTTGCTGCGGCGCTACGCGAAGAGCGCAATCCTCTGCTACGATGCGGACAAGGCGGGTTACGCGGCGACCGAAAAAGCCTTCCGCGAGCTGGCGAAGGAAAACCTACCCGTGAGGGTCGTCCGCATGCCCCCCGGGGAAGATCCGGATTCATTCATGCGGAAGAACGGCCCGGATGCCTTCCGTGAAATCCTCGAAAATGCCGTGGATTTCTTCGATTTCCACATCGATCTGGCCAGCGCCCAGAACCGCCTGGAGAGCCTGCAACAGCGTTCGGCTTTCGCCCGCGAGTGTTCCGCGCTGCTGGCGATCCTGCCGGACCCGATCGGCCGCGAGAACATGATCAACCATGTGGCGACCCGCTTGAAAACCGGCATCCCCGAATTGAGGGACGGGGTGATCCGCGCGGTGCGGTTCTCGAAGGACAAGCCCGCGGAACGCGACCGCAACGCCCGGCCGGAAGCGGAGCAAGTGGAGCCCGCGCCGCTGGAACCCGTGGTCGCCTACCTGTGCAGCCTGGCGCTCCACTCGCCCGCGGCCCAGGAGCGGATCGGGGAGCAATACGAATCGCTGCACGACGCCGCGGACTATCTGGAGGGCATCCCTTTGCTCGAATCGATCCTTGCCGCCCGACCGGATGCCAGCTCCCACGCTTCGGTGAACAGCTTCGTGGCGAGCCTGCCGGAGCCCCAGCGGCTGGCCCTCCACGCGGATCCGACTTTCTTCAACGATCCGCCCGAAGACCCGCTCGCCGCCGCGGACGAGGCCATGGCTCATCTGAGCGCAAAGGCGCTCTACCGGCGGGATCTCGCCATCAAGGCACAGCTCGGCAGGACGGACCTGCCCGCGGAGGATATGATCCGGCTCCTCGGCGAGGTGAAGGAGGTGGCCGAGCTGTTGAAAGGGCTCGATCATCGCTTTATTTTCAACGACCGCTTCGTCCCTTCGAAAAAGACCGGCACCCCCCCTTTCGCGCGCGGATATCGTTCATTTTCAAAGCCTGAAAACAATCCTTGACGGCACGGGAAGCGCTCCGAATATTCCCGCCCGCTTCGGACCTCGGTCCGCTTGCGCTATAATGGGAGAATTTTGCCTGAATTCGCCCTGACATCCCTTCTGTCCATGTCCACCAAGAAAGCTTCTTCCGCAGCCAAATCGAAGTCTTCCAAGCCGGTGCCGAAAGCGGGGTCCAAACCCGCCGCGAAGAAACCGGCTCCCGCGAAAGCCGCGAAGGCTGCCAAACCCGCGCCGAAGACCGCCGCCAAGGCGAAGCCCGCTCCGGCAGCGAAGAAGCCCGCGCCCAAGGCTCCGGCCAAGCCGGCTCCGAAGGCCGCCCCGGCCAAGGCGGTGAAACCCGCCCCGAAGGCCGCGCCTGCAAAAACCACCGCCGCGAAAGCAGCCAAGCCGGAAAAAGCCGCTCCCGCGAAGGCCGCGAAGTCCAAACCCGCCGAGACCCCGAAGAAGGAGAAGGAGGTGCCCGCCAAACCGGCCGCTGCCGGCAAGAAGGCCGAACCGGCTCCCGCGGCTGCGGAACTCCCCGTGCGGACGGATTCGGACAAGCCGCGGATCGATACCCCGGAGATCCAGGAAAAGATCCGCGAACTCATCAAGCTCGCCAAGGAGCAGGAGTATCTCACCTACGACGACATCAACGAAATCCTGCCGAACGACCTGGTCGAACCGGCGGACGTGGAGGCGATCATGGAGCGGCTCCGCAACATGGAGTTCGACATCATCGATGCCTCCGAGGTCGATCGCTACAAGGACAAGAAGCGGGACGACGATGCCGACGATGTCGACGACACGAAGGACCAGAAGCTCGACATCCTGGACGACCCGGTCCGGATGTATCTCAAGCAGATGGGCCAGGTGCCGCTGCTGACCCGCGAGCAGGAAGTCGAAATTTCCAAGCGGATCGAGGATGCTGAGATCGAGGTGGCCAAGCAGCTCCACCTCTTCGGCTTCACCGCCGAGTGCTATCTCGACCTCGCCGACAAGCTGCTGAAAGGCAAGGAGCGCTTCGACCGCGTG